>JAQUQD010000022.1 GCA_028716265.1 Bacteroidales bacterium
CCGTTGACAGGATAAAGTTCAACAGATTGTTCTGCCGTCAGATCTGTATAACCGGATACATCAGAGTAATGATGGGCGATGAAGCTCAGGTGAGCGTCGTCGTTGGCCTGGCTTTCACGGTACCCCAATGGATAGAGCGCCAGCTCGATTCCACTGTGGTAGCTAAGGCTGATGGATGGTTGCAATGAAAACAGAAGATCCCTCATCACCCTGGTCTCCTGCTGCGAATAAGCGTCCGTACTTTCACCCCATCCATTCCACATGTACCCCCAGTCGCGGTTCAGGTCCACACCGTTGGCGTTGTACCTGACCATATGCTCTCTTCCATCCGGATTCACCATCAAATAGATCCATATCTCCCGCGTATTGACTAACAGGGTGATCTCGTCGTCGTTTCCGTAACCCAGGCACAGATCGCGTGCAAAACGGATGAGGTTTTCCGATCCGGTGATCTCATCACCATGTATCCCCCCGTCGAACCATACCTCCGCTTCCGTTTCATCCACCGTCACGTTGTCGCTGATCTTCAGCGTCGCCAGCTGCCGGCCTTCCATCGAATTACCATGGAGGGTCTTCTGGCATATTCCGGGAAAACTCAGTGCAAGACTGTCGGCCAGGTCGATGATCTGCTGGTAGGTATGGTAGGATTCCCTGCTGTCCCAGAAGCCCTGGTACCATGCATTCAGGTCCGTTTTAAGGATTTCATAGGGAATACCCAGCATCCTTACCTTTTCGAGCTCCGAAGGGATCAGGTAAAGCAGAGCGGTCCCGTCAGGATACACATCGCCCTGTAGATGCAAACGATGTAACTGATCCAGCTGAGTCGCATTAGTAGGCCACGCTCTGACCTCCATCTCTTGCTCTCTCCACGAAGTCTGGGCCGCGGCAAGAAGGGAAAGGAACAGGGCGATGACAGTTAGGAGCTTGTTCATCGGTTATTTAAGTTCGTTGACAGGAGTGATTCCTGATCAGTATAAAATACACAAAGTCGGTTTGTGCTAATTCTACCAAATTACCGGACCATGATCTTCGCACTTGAATGAATGGTAGCTCCATCCACAGACAGGAAATAGATCCCCGCCTTGCTGATCCGGTAAGTTTGCCGGTATGTTCCATCCACGCAAATATCATTTTCCCGGAGGATCACAGAACCCTGAGCATCTGTAATGCGTATGCTGACCTTGTTCGTTGCAGTAGGCGTCACCTCCAGTGTGAACAGGCCGTGATTGGGATTGGGCATGATCTTTAAGGCAGCGGAACTGGATCCTTCTTCAAATCCTACCGTATTGCCAATCAAGGCCTCAAGGGCATCCGAATAAAGGCTTTCCCCACAGTCATTCATCCCTTTGACACGTAAGGTGGCATTCCCGAGGAATTGCGGATTCCAGGTAACCACACATTGAGCGCCATCGCTGTCCATATTGCCTGCCGTTCCCGGTTCAATGCTCCAGCTGTAATAAAGCGATGCGCTGGATCCGGAGGTCATGTAGGTGGAAACGGTCGTATAATACAGGTCCACCCAGGTTGGCCCATCCGGCGCCGGAGGCTGGGTGGGCAGTGGGATGATGCTTAGCGGGAATCCGTGTGAAATTTCTCCGCAGGGTTCCATCCCTGTTCCGGTAAGAGTGAGATTGACCGCACCCTGGGCAATATCCGTTGGTCCGGGTGTGTAAACCGGATTCAGTATGGTAGGATCGTCGAAGGTCCCGTCGCCCGTAGTGTTCCACAGCAAGGATGCACAGTAAGATTCGACCGCATCGGCACAGGAGAAGGATGATCCGGAACATACCTCAGCGGGAATCCCAGCCTCAACATAAGGCCCGTGCTGAACGATGAGGTTAAGATCGTCACTGCTGCTTACATCATCCCGGTAGGCGGTCAGGGTCAGGAGAACCTGCCCCGTTTCGGCATCCTGGATCCCGGGAGTGTATTGGGCCGTCAAAAGCGTAGGATCATCAAACTGTCCGTCACCGGAAGTGGACCACAAGGCAGAAGAATAGTTCGATGCGGATCCGTCAAGGGCAAAGGGAGAAGACTCGCACGTGATCCCATTTTCACCGGCATGGACAATGACCGGCAGGGTTTCCGGAGGAAATTCAACATAGTCGATCCAGGCATGGTCCATTTCCGGACCGGCAGCGGCCGATTTCATGTATCTCCATTCGAAGGTGTGTAATCCGGGTGCAAAGCTGAAGACTGCTTCCGTCCAGTCAATCTCTCCGCTCCATTCACCCATCACGATGCCATCCACCAGAAACTGGAGGAAATTCTGGTCCTCCACGGAGGATACTTTGTAATAGAAGGAGATGGGAACCATAAAGAACGATTCCGATTGATGGTTGATCAGCAGGGAGGAGCTCATCCCTTCAGCGATGTTGCCGGACCTTACGGAATATGTCCCGTGCCGCACAATATTATTGTCGAATACCCACGGTGCATCTCCTGCCGTAAACCAGTCGGTGCCGAAGTAGCTTCCCGATTCAAAATCCTCATCCGGGGCGGAACCCACGGTGAAGGTCCAGACATCTCCGGTTACATTTCCATACTGGTTATAGCTTTTGATCTGCCAGTAGTACTGGGTTTCATATTCAAGATCCTGGAGAAGGTCAAACACGGTGTCATTCACCGTGGTACCGTTGATGATATTGGTCGGTGGGTTGTTGGTGCCGAAATACACTTTGTAATAGTCAGGAATGCCTCCCTGTCCGGAGTTCCACATCAGGTTCGTAAAGGGCAGGGCGTAAGGATAGCCATTTGCCGGGAAGGGTGAATCTGCCGGGGCAGGCTGCCCTGAAACATTCAGTGTTCCCAGATGAGGCAGGTGATTGTAGGAATAGACGGTTAACTGACGAGGCGTGAGACTGTTGATGGGAGGGAAATAAAGCGTGGCTGAACCACCTGAAGAGATATACGCAGTGGAGATAATCTCACCGTTGAACGACAGGCATACGATTCCTTCACTGGCATTGGTGTTCACCACCAGCTGGGTGGATCCCATGGGAATGGGATTCTGATAGTTGGCTGTCAGACTGGCGGGTGGAGCGGTACGCACCACAACGGAGGGATCCCCGAAGACTGTCCAGGTATCGGTCATCTCAACACCATCTGATCCGTAGGAATCGTTCATTTTCATGCATCCGTGCATGGAAAGAGCGCCGAATGTCCGTTTGATGTTGCTCTGATAACTTTCGACAAGGATGTCCACCATTTCGTCCTGGCCTTCCATCGGGGGATCCCACGACTGGTTGATGGTAGACATCAATGTGGCGATGGCTCCTTTGGGCTGACCGTTATGCGTGGCCCTCAGCCATGTTTCCGCAAAGCAGGTGTTGTTCTTGAAGTCGCCGTTCACGCAGGCTACCGACCAGATAAATGGTAGCATGCCGGCATTGGTCAGCTGGCTGTTGATGTCACTGCTTGAAAAGCTGGAAGTGCTCCAGGAATCGACACTCCCATGACCACAATACAGGATGATGCTGGTGCCGGTGTTGATCTCGCTGGCAACCATCGAAGGATTGGGATTGCCGGCTGCGTCGTTGCCGCCCTGGTTACCGTCAAATAATTCAGCACTGTAATCATAGGTGTAGCTCATCAGGTCGGTCTGCATATTGCGGATATGCTGGTAATCCATTTCATTGTCGTCACCGGGCCCCTGGCTCGATCCAATTCCCATGTTCCGGGTGTACCAGTCTGGACTGCTGGTAGGAAATTTCTCATAATTTACCGTTCGGGTAACCTGGGTGGCTACCTGTTCGCCGGTCTCTGCCGAGAACCGTCCGGCAAAAATGTCAGGATAATGATCAGCTCCGACGATATATGTATAGTCATTATCCGAGTCGCCTGAAGCATAACTGGTCGGAACCTGGGCCGCATCCCCTACAAGCAGGAGGTAGGTCAGGCCGTATGTGTTGTAATAATTTGCCACATACGATTTTATGGCGGAGGCATTTCCGATTTCGGCAACGTTCACCATTTCGACCGGCCTTCCAATCAGTGTTTTCCATTCAATGAAGGGCTGCATCTCATCCATAAAATCACCGTAGCAGATGATCAGCATATTCCCTTCCTCCTCAACGGGTGTATACCGTCCCTGGCTCTGGCCTGCGTTCAGGAAATGATGCTGGTAGAGCCTGTTGAAATCACGGTCGACGGTTGACAGTTCGCTGCTGCGCACAAGAGGATTTATGCCCTCGTTGCTTACCTGGCGGATCGTGATGATCATATCGGTGTACACACGCAGGACCCGGGTCACAGGATTATACTGGAAGGGAAAGATGATCAGGGTCTGTCCCCTGTGATCCCGGATGATATAGGGCTCAGCAAGGTCGGCAAGCCTTCCGGGAAAGAACTGATCCGAGGAGTACGCGGAGCCATAGGTATAGGGAACGGTCTCCGGGTCAGTGTCGCGGGTGAAGTTCCCTTTAGATGGGGCCACGTCGGCATCCGAAAATTCCCTGTAACTGGCTGAGATCACTTCCAACTGCATGAGGGCCCTGTCGGGAATGATCAGCGAGGCGGTCAGCTTACCAAGGTCGGGTGATCCATTCTCAAGGAGTGATGTCGATTCTCCCACGCTGATGATCACCGCCGGCCCTCGAGGGGTGATGACCCCTTGCTGGTAAAATCCATCCAAGGTAATTTGAACCGTCGAGGATTCAATATTGGAAGAGACCAGAACGATGGAGGCGTTCACGGGATTCTCCGATCCCATGGGTATCCACTGTCTGGCGTTCGTCAAAATAACAGACGTCAATAATACGAGAAGGAACAGGATTTTTTTCATATATAAATTAAATAGTTTTGCTATTTGCTCTTTGATTTTTCAATGAATGATGACGATCTTCTTTGTTTTGATGATCTCATCGCTCCTGATTTGCATGAAATAGACGCCCTCTTCCAGGCTGGGAAACGTGTATGTCTTGTGGATCCACCCGTTCACCGAGAGGTTCAGGTCAGAAACAATTACCTTCCCTGCAGAGGAGGTCAGAAAAACATCCAAAGATAAGATTTTTTTTGAAAACATGCTTAGCAAAAACACTCCTTCGTTCGGATTGGGCATCACATTGACCACGAGGCCCGGGTCATCCTGACTGGCGACACTCACCGTATTGTACACGCTCACCTCCAATACTTCTGATTCGGTTCCTTCGCCGCAGTCATTGATCCCCCTGACGGTGATCATGACATCACCCTGGAAAGAAGGGTTCCAGTAGACGATACAATCCGGACTGTCGTAGTCGAGCGATCCGGCTTCTGCCGGCAGGATGCTCCACAGGTAGTACTGGGCGTGATCGGCACCTTCTGTCGTATAGGTGGAGGCTTCTGCGTAGAAAATATCCACCTCGCTGGGACCTGAAGGTGTCCCGGCGACACCGGGGAGTGGGGCGACTGTCAGCAGCAGTGTGTCCGAAGCTTCTGCACAGGGGGCAAATCCTGTGGCTAAAAGAACCAGTGCAGCCTGGCCTGATTCGATGTCACCCGGTCCGGGTGTGTATTCTGGGTTCAACAGGCCCGGATCGTTGAACGAACCATCTCCTGATGATGTCCATGCCAGCTCCTGGAAATGTTCAGCGGATGCAGCGAGGCACATGTAGGGGTCACCCTGGCAGATCTCCCCGGTCCCGCCTGCTGAAACAACAGGTGCCCGGTTGAGCGTCACGGTCAGGTCGTCGCTGGTGTTTTTATTGTTACGGGTGGCTGTCAGTGTAAGGGTCACATCTCCGCACAGGATATCTTCAGCTCCGGGTGTATACACCGGATCCAGGATCGTTGGGTCGGAAAAGGATCCGTCTCCCGAGGTGGTCCAGAGGAGGCTGGTGTAATTGGTCGCGCTGCCGGCCAGCTCCGGTGTATCCCCTTCGCAAAGGATCAGGTCTTCTCCGGCGTTAACTACGACGGGAAGAGAACCCGGAGGGAACTGGATGTAATCAAGCCATATGGCGTCCTCGTCCTCTCCCTTCTCCTGAACCTTGATATACTTCCATTCAAAATTGTGCAATCCGGCAATGAAACTGAAGCTCCCTTCGGTCCAGTCTGTTTCACCACTCCACTCACCTTTTACCTCTCCATCGACCAGGAATTGAAGCACGTTGGCTCCTTCCACGGTAGAGGTTTTTACCCAGAAGGAGATCGAAACCATAAAGAATGACTCCGACTGGTTCTCGACCAGCAGGGAGGATGACTGGCCTGGGGACAGGACTCCGGACCGTGCACTGAAAGAGCCATGACGTGCCTGCGACCAGGTGGTCTGCCAGTTGGCGTTGCCTTCGAAGTACCAGTCAAAGGATGAAAAGTCGCCTGTTTCAAAGTTTTCATCCGGAGGCGTGTCAATTTTAAAATCCCAGAGGACTCCCTGGGCACTGCCAAAGGAATTGTAAGAGTCCACCCGCCAGTTGTAACTGGTTTCAAAATTGAGATGAACGGGTGGGACGAATGACGTATCCATGACGATCGTGCCATTGACGATATTCGTAGGAGGATTATCCGTGCCGATGTATATTTTGTAATATTCGACGTATCCCAGCGGACCTTGGCTCCAGTGCATGCTGGTAAAGGGTGCCACGCCCAGTGCATGGTTGCCGGGTGAGGGAGAGACCGCAGGAGTAGGAGGCCCTACTACCATAACATTCGCCGTGTATCGCTGGTAGTTCTGTTTGGTGACCACTACCTTGATGACCGTTCCCTGTTGCTGGGGAGTGATAATGATATTCTGTGGAGAGCCCGTGGCAATGGCTGAAGTCAGATAATTTCCGTTGATGGAAAGGCCGATCAGGGATCCCTTGGTAGCCGTGATGGCAAATACATTCTGACCTGGATCCAGATCACCCTCGTGATTTACCAGGAGTTGCTGGGGGACTTCGCTGTAGACATACATGTAAGCATCCCCGTGATGATGGAAAAGGTAATACGTATGTGGTTTGTTTTCAGGATTGTATGGCCAGTTAGACGCTTGCAGGTAATATTTGGCGGAAACATTGGCAAAAGCCGGCTGGATCCAGTGTGAACTGGTTTCGGGGCTGCCATAGGCCGGATCAAAGCCGGGCCACATGTGATCCCATAATCCCCAGGCATAAGCATCGTTGACAAAGGAATACGAGACTTCAGTTGCAGCTATGATTCCCAGTGCCCCGTAGGCATGCCGGTGAAAGGCTTCGGAAAAGCATTCCCCTCCGACGTTGAACTTACCGGTGAGGCAGTTGAGTGAAAAAACAAAGGAGAGCGGATTTTCATCAAGCTGGGTTATATCCGAATTATAGTAAGCGGGAGAGGACCACCCCATCTCTTCACCGTGGTCGCGGTGGACGATCATAAAAGCACCCGCGTTCAGGTCCGCATTGATGCGTGATGCACTTCCACCCCAGTCGGTCAGATGGGATGGTGTCTGGGGAATGTACTCCAGTCCGTTTGGTCCGAAGTAGTTGACCACCATATTCGTGTTTGGATTGGTCGACCAGGAGGAGGGGGCTCCGGAACCGTAACCGGCATATTCCCTCACCGGTTCCTTGTTCAGCCCATGCTCCCAGAAGCCACAACAGATGTCGGCACACAGGATGAACCACCGGTCGCTCTGCCAGCCTCCGGCGGAAATGGGATGATCGTAAAAGGCGGGATCGGTGGGCGGCGACAATTCATAGTTCATCATCTTGCCGATCATTGTACTGAGCTGGTCGGCATTCTGCGCAGTGATCCTGGCCAGTGCGACATCCGGGAGATTATCTCCGCTGACATCCGCATAAAGATTATCTGAGATGCAGTAGTTGTCCCATACCGGGGAAACGATGCTGTTATCCCCAGATGATCCGTAATCGGCCATCAAAAGGAAAGCTGAAGGTGCCACGGGCCAGTTGTTATAAGCATCGTTTATGTAATTCTCAATGGCGGAAGAAGTGTTTCCCCCGATCTGGCTCAGCTTTACTACGCCGGTTGATATGCCCTGAGCATTCCTCCATCTGCGGAGGCTGTCGGCCCAGCTGTAAAATAGCGGATTATCGGGTGTGATGATCACATACTCCCAGTTAGGGTCACGAGATCCGCTTTCCCGGGATGAATAATCCGCTTCCGGCAGGGAAGCGTGGTTGATGAAAAGATCCCTGAGGATGGGATCCCAGGTGCGGCTGCGGTAACGTTCCTCGCCAAAGATCCCGTTACCTCCCTCAAAGCTGATCTCGAGCGTGAGATCACGGATAACGATCAGCTCACGGGTGACCGGATTGTACTGAAAGGGAGTGATTCCCAGAATAACGGCATCGACTCCCCTGACCTTCATGAGTTCCGACAGGATCACCGGCTGTGCGGGATAGAATTCATTTTTCCCGTAGATCTCCACGTTCTTTTCGAAATGCAAAGGGGGCAGGTCGGTGACCAGAGGTAACCGTGGTGCCGGTGAAATGTTCATGTCAGGTAAGCTGACGGTCCGTGTTTCCAGGCCGGAGATCCGGGCTGTAGCTCCACGCGGCAATGCGATGTATTTCCCTCTGCCGGGCAGGTTGGGTGCGCCTTCATTGTTTTGCAGGAAAGCACCAGGCAACTGGATGGTCTTCATCTCCTCCCGGTTGATGACCTGGTCGGTAAGAGAGAATTCATTGATACTGAAAGTGATAACCACTCCAGTGGAAGTCTCCCTGACCAGCGTGAATCCCTGTTCCCCCCAGCTGTCATTGAAGGTAAATGACTGGGCATTTGACGCACTGGGAGAAAAGAGGACGAAAAGGATGGCAGGGATTGCCGACAGATGTTTTTTCGTGAAGTGTAAATTTTGTTGGATCATCTCAAGATTATATGATGTTAAAAATTATGGGATTTCAGTGAAAAATGTTCATCAGTAAAAGCAGTACAAAATTACAGAAATATCGAATTGAAAGGAAAATCCCCGGTGATTATATGGATTATTCAGATCATTGGTAAACACGGCAGATATGAGGTATTTTCATTTCCCCAGCTTGTTCAGGGCGAAGGCGTATGCTCCGATCGAAACGGCCCGGCTGGTTCCCAGGCGTCGGAATCCCACACCGATACGTTTCAGGGGATCGTACTTCATGGTTTTGCCAGAAAAGGGAACGTTTATCTCGCGGGTAGCCCCCTGCAGGAATACCTCCAGTTCTTTTGGATCCTCCAGGTTAAAGGCCCTGATCTCCATGCGTGGCAGAGCCGAGCCCTTTACCGTTTCAAAGGAAGCATTCATTTCCTGTACCAGTCGTGACAGAAACAGCGGATAGGCCCGCGACAGTCCTCCCCCCAGCACCACCAACCCGTCCACCAGGGTGATGGCATTGGCGAACGTATCTCCTGCGACGATGGCCAGCTCTTCGAAAGCCTTTATGGCTGCAGCCTTGCTGCCCGGTCTCAGTCCCATACCGACCTCGTAGATATCCTTTGGAGAAATGGCCGAATGATCTCCCGATTCCCTTGCGTACACACGCTGCACGCCCCGGATGCTGACGCTTTCCTCGGCACTGTAGTTGGCATAGAGCTTATTCCTCATCCGGTTCACCTCCGCCTGAGCGGAATTATCCCCTGTGAACAGCTCTCCTTTCGAGACGATCCCCCCGCCAAAGCCTGTACCAAAGGTGGCTCCGAAAAGGTTACGGTACCTTTTCGGGCTCTCTCTTTCCTCAAGCATGCGGTTGATCTCCGGTAACAGTCCTGCCAGCGCTTCTCCGTATGTAAACAGGTCTCCGTCGTTATTGATGAATACCGGTATGCCAAATTGCTCTTCCAGCGCTGGCCCCAGCGCGACACCGCCCCGGAAGGTTGGCAGGTTCTCCAGGTCGCCGATGATGCCCTCCTCGTACTCGGCAGGTCCGGGGAAAGCAAAACTGATGGCCACCGGTTTATCCCTGAGCTGACGTTTCACCTCGCTGAATCCTTCGATGATGGTTCTCACCATTTTTTCAAGGGAATCATGCCTGGCAGGCAGTACGTACGGCTGAAGGATCTCCTGTTCCCCCTGCACTGCGTTGAAGACGAGGTTTGTCCCGCCCGCATCCAGTGTCATGACGATGCGTTGGTCCTTTTGAAGGCTGTTCATAAAACCACTTTATTAATTGTCAAATTGTCAAATTGTTAAATTGTTAAACTGCTGACTGCTGACCGCTGACTGATTCAGTGCGCATCCAGCCAGTTCTCCCCGGCATCCATTTCCACCTCGATGGGAACCTGCATGGGGATTGCATACTTCATCCTGTCTGTCACGATGAACTGGAGAAGCTCCACCTCGTCCCTGTGGGCGTCGAAGACAAGCTCGTCGTGCACCTGCAGGATCATTCTGGATCTCAGCTTCCTCGTTTCCATCTCATTGAAAATGCCGATCATGGCGATCTTGATCATGTCCGCCGCCGAGCCCTGGATGGGTGCGTTGATGGCGTTACGCTCGGCGAAACCCCTTACCACGGCGTTCGCCGAAGTGATGTCCTTGATGTACCTGCGTCGTTTCATCAGTGTTTCCACGTATCCTTTCTCTCGCGCAAAGGCAATTGTCCGGTCCATATATTCCCTGATACCCGGGTATTTGGCGAAATATTGTTCGATGATCGCAGCAGCTTCCCGGCGGGGTATGCCAAGGCGCTCGGCCAATCCGAAGGCGGAAATACCGTAAATGATCCCGAAATTGACCGTTTTGGCATTCCGACGCATCTCTTTGGATACCAGCTCTATATCCACCCCGTATACCTTTGCCGCCGTGGCCGTGTGAATATCCTGTCCCATCCGGAAAGCCTTCATCATCCCCTCGTCCCCGCTGATCTCAGCAATGATCCTGAGCTCGATCTGCGAATAATCGGCCGAAAGAAGAATGTAATCCCTGTTCCTCGGAACGAATGCCTTTCGTATCTCCCTGCCTCTTTCCGTGCGAATGGGAATGTTCTGCATGTTCGGATTGTTGGAGCTCAGGCGCCCCGTTGCCGCCACGGCCTGATTGTAGGAGGTGTGGATCCGCCCGGTGCGCGGATTGACGAGCCCGGGAAGGGTGTCAATGTAGGTGGATTTGAGCTTAGTAAGCGACCGGTAGTCAAGGATGTTCTGGATGATCGGGTGCTTGTTGACCAGCTTGATCAGCACATCCTCCCCCGTGGAGTACTGCCTGGTCTGGGTCAGCTTCGGATTATCGATGATCCGGAGCTTCTCGAACAGGATCTCCCCCAGCTGCCGGGGCGATGCAATATTGAAATGAACCCCCGCCTGATCATAAATGATCTTTTCCAGGTCCTTTATTTCCAGTTCCAGCTGGCTTGAATACTCATTCAGGATCTGGATATCCACCCTGACTCCTTCCGCTTCCATGGATGCCAGCACGGGCACCAGCGGCATCTCCACCTCGTCGAAGAGCTTCCGCGTTCCGGTTTCCTGCAGGAGCGGCTCAAAGACCTTTTTTAACTGCAGGGTGACATCCGCATCTTCTGCGGCGTATTCCTTGACGACCTCCGTGTCCACCTCCAGCATGCTCAGCTGACCCTTTCCTTTCTTTCCGATAAGAGCTTCGATGGGGACGGGTGAATAGTTCAGGTACGTTTCGGCCAGTACATCCATGTTGTGACGCATATCCGGCTGAAGAAGGTAATGGGCCAGCATGGTGTCGAACATCCTCCCCCTGACCTCGATCCCGTACCATTTGAGCATGGCCAGATCGAATTTCATGTTCTGCCCGACCTTTTCGATAGAGGGATCCTCCAACGGGGACTTGAATTCCTGCAGGATGGCGAAGGCATCTTCCCATAACGGAGGCAACGGGACATACCACGCCTTGCGAGGCTCGAAGGCAAACGACAGCCCCACCAGCTGGGCATTGTTGGGATCCAGACCGGTGGTCTCTGTATCAAAGCAGAAACTGGTCTGCCTGGTGAGCAGACGGGCCAGGTCCGTTCGTTTTTCAGCAGTATCCGCCAGAAGGTAGGTGTGCCCGACTGTGTGTATGGTCTGCATGCCACCCGGTCCGGCCTCCTCGGGAATGTCCTGCCCCGACTGGCTGAAAAGATCCTGCTGTACCCCCTCCCTTCCCAGATATTGACCTGGCTTTTCGACGGAAAAATCCGTGAAGACGCGCTGCGCAAACGTGCGGAACTCGATTTCCTCGAACAGCTTGCGTAGTTCTTCCATATCCGGGGGTGCAATCTTCAACTCATCTTCGTCCAGCTCTACAGGCGTATCCAGCATAATGGTGGCCAGCTGTTTCGACTGCAGTGCCTGCTCCCTGTATGCCTCGATGTTTTCTCTGAGTCTTCCTTTCAATTCATGGGAATGCTCGAACAGGTTCTCGATGGTGCCATACTGGCTGATCAGTTTTTTGGCGATCACCTCGCCGATACCCGGAATACCCGGAATGTTGTCGGAGACATCCCCCCAGAGGCCCAGGATATCGATCACCTGGGAGGGATGTTCGATATCGTATTTTTTACGGATGTCGTCAACGCCCAGTATCTCAGCTGGATTGCCCATCCTGCCGGGTTTGTAGATAAATGTCCTGTCCGAGACCAGCTGCCCGAAATCCTTATCCGGAGTCATCATGTACGTGATGAAGCCCGTGTTTTCCGCTTTTTTGGCCAGGGTGCCGATGATATCATCGGCTTCATATCCTTCCTTTTCGAGGACGGGGATCTGAAATCCTCTCAGCAACCTTCGGATATAGGGAAGAGAAAGGGCGATGTCTTCCGGCATCTTTTCGCGGTGAGCCTTGTACTCTTCGAATTCAATATGCCTCAGGGTGGGCGCAAAGCTGTCGAAGGCAACGGCAATATGGGTTGGCTTTTCATTTTTCAGAACATCATAGAGACTGTTCGCAAACCCGAAGATGGCAGAGGTGTTCATACCATAGGAGGTGATCCGGGGATTTTTGCTGAATGCGAAATATGCCCTGTAGATCAGGGCCATGGCATCGAGGAGGAACAGCTTTTTTTGGGGCGGCATAACCATGGGCGTTTCATTGCAAAAGTAGTGATTCATAGCAAATGAAAAGGTGCCTGGCTTTGAATTTTACTCTTTGATGTACCCTACCCCTGCACGAGGGTGTGTCAAAATACAATTTAACCACGGAGTGCACGGAGGATTCACGGAGAACACGGAGTTTAAATGACTCGTTATCAGCCCTCTGTGTTCTCTGTATTACTTTGTGATCTCTGTGGTTTAATAAAAATCATGCATTTTGACCAGCCCTGACGGGGGAGGGGTAAATGGGTAAATTCCCGAGGGCTCACCCTGCGGTTCATACCTGTGATCTTCTGCCATATTACATGTATCAACACCCTTCTGTTGATATTCCTCTAATATCAGTTGTAATCCCTCTGATTGAAGTGGCTAACTTTACAGTTGGTTCGTTGATATCCTAAAACTGACGACATGCCCCGAAAAAAGTCTGGCCCAAAAAAGATCTTCGTTCTTGACACCTCCGTCGTACTTTATAATCACAATGCGATCCAAAGTTTTGAAGATAATGACATAGCGATTCCCATAACCGTTCTGGAAGAGCTGGATAACTTCAAGAAAGGGAACGAGATCATCAATTTTGAGGCGAGGGAGTTCATCCGCATCATGGACAAACTCTCTGAACGTTCCACGCTTCGCGAATGGATCCCACTGGGCACTCCCAACAGCGGAAGCGTGAAAGTGGTCATGAATGAATCCAGTGAGCTGGATGCGCGGGAGATCTTTGGCGATGACAAGCCTGACCACCGGATACTCAATGCCGCCCTGGTCATGGAAAGGGATTATCCTGACCGGAATGTCATTGTGGTCACCAAAGATATCAACCTACGGTTGAAAGCCAAATCCCTGGATCTGCAGGCAGAAGATTTCGAGACCGGCAAGATCAAGAACGTCGAGGAACTCTATACCGGTAAAACATTGATCGAGAATCTCTCCAGAAAGGTCATCGATTCTCTTTACCAAAAGGGCTATTGTACCCCAAAGGATCTCAAGATCAAAGATCTGATCCCCAACCAGTATTTTATACTGAAGAATACCACCACCTCCGCACTGGGAAATTTCAATCCGATCACTGGACGGATTGAGCGGGTCGAGAAACGGTCGGCCTATAAGATCACCCCGCGCAACGCCGAACAGGTGTTTGCACTACATGCCGTGCTGAATCCGGATGTCAAGCTGGTCACCCTTCAGGGCGTGGCGGGTACCGGCAAAACGCTGCTGGCCCTGGCGGGAGCACTGGAACAAAAACGGAACTTCAAGCAGGTCTTCCTGTCACGCCCGATCGTGCCCTTAAGCAATAAAGACATCGGCTACCTTCCGGGTGACATCAAGTCGAAGCTGAATCCGTACATGGAGCCGCTATTCGATAACCTGAAATTCATCCAGAACCAGTACAGCGAGAAGGACAAGGAGTTCAAGACGATTAACGACTGCATCCAGAACGAGAAGCTGGTGATCACCCCCCTGGCATATATACGCGGGCGAAGCATCTCCAACGTGTATTTCATCGTGGATGAGGCCCAGAACCTCACCCCGCATGAAGTGAAGACCATCATCACCCGCGCCGGCGAAAACACCAAGATCGTCTTCACAGGGGACATCTACCAGATCGATACACCCTACCTGGACTCCCAGAGCAACGGCCTCTCGTACCTGATCGATAAGATCAAGAACCATCCGATCTACGCGCACATCCGGCTCGAAAAAGGCGAACGCTCGGAGTTGGCGAATCTGGCAAGTGAGTTGCTCTGATGGTCTGCAGGTCTTCAGGTTCCCGGGTCTTCAGACATGAGATGCAGGAAGCGGCAGGCTGAAGGCAGAAAGCAGATTTGAAATTTGGGATTTGTTTGGGATTTGGATTTTGGGATTTGTCTAACCCTCCTCATAGATCACCTCCAGCACCGTCTGCCCCACCACCTTCAGCATGTACGGATCGATCTTGTCGAGCGTATCTTCCGTAGTGTGCCAGTAGTTAAAAAAACTTCCGTTGGTGGAATTCGGATCCAGGTGGATGATATCGATGGTCGGTATCCGCCGGATCTTGTTGATGTAGTAGTGATCATCGTTGATAAGTCCTCCATCATCGTAGATGAAATATTCCCCAAAGCCGGCCTGATGCGCCTTGTTCCATACCTTGTTATGAATGTCCGGCGCATAGTAACTTGAAAAGGCTTCCCGGGGGAACCTGGCCCCGGCCGCTCCCACCATGTCGAGCAGGATCCCGAACCGGGCCGTGTAACCAGGCATATGCGGATTGTTTGCCCAGTATTGCGATCCCAGCCCCCAGAAATCATTACCGCTCCGGATCTGACTATCCTCCGGAGGACCGTAATCTTCCGCGTCGAAGAAGATGATGTCAACTCCGATCCCCGGCGCAGCCAGACTCAGTTGCCGTGCCACTTCGATTAAGACACCCACTCCGCTGGCACCGTCGTTGGCACCTGTGACCGGAGTCTTCCTCAGCGCCGGATCGGGATCGTGATCAGCGATGTGACGGGAATCCCAATGGGCGCAAAGCAACACCCTGGCTTTTTCCCCGGGCCGGAATGAGGCGATGATGTTATTGAAATTCAGTACTGTACCATCATAGGCACGCACTTTCCCCTTCTGCTCAATCACATCCGGGGTGTACTGCCGCATCTTCCCTGCCAGGTACCGCGCACACGCCCTGTGCGCTTCCGTATTGGGAATCCTCGGGCCGAAATCCACCTGCGCCCTGACAAAACCAAAGGCTGAATCAGCATTGAAGGCCGGTACCGCCACCTTTTGCTCCACGGTCTGTGGTTCAGGAGGAGCGGGCTTTTCTTTCCTTTTGCATCCCACGGTGAAAAGCAGGATGAAAATGAATACGAAGAAAAGGAGTTTATTCATGGTGTAATTGATTAAAAGTAAGGATGAAGAATGAAGGATTTTTGATTAAAACATCAATGTAAACGTCGTTCCTTCTCCGGGCAACGACTTCACCGTGATCGTCCCTTTGTGCAGGTGCATGATCTGCCTGGAAAGACTAAGACCGATCCCGGAGCCCTCTTTCTTTGATGTAAAGAATGGCATGAAGATCTTGTCGATGATATCCGGCTTGATGCCATGGCCGTTATCGATCAGCTCAATGATCACCCTGCCGGCGCTGGTGGTTAGCGCCCGTGCGGTAATCAGCGGATTTTCCCTGCTCTTGAGCGCATCGATGGCGTTCAGTACCAGGTTGATGATCACCTGATCCACCAGGTCGGGATCAGCCGTCATCATCAGGTTGTCAGGGGTGATGACACAGGAGCATTGGATACCGTGCGGCTCCAGCTTTGGCTTTAAAAGCATCAGGTTCCTGTCAAAAAGTTCTTTTACTGGAAAATACCTGAAGTTGGGTTTTGGAACCCGTGTCAGGTTGCGATAGGTCTCAACGAAGTTCAGCAGTCCCTGGCTCCTTCCCTGAATCGTCCTCAGGGCGGTTTCCACCGAGTCGATATCTTCATCGTCCAGCTTCCGGAGGCAGTATGTGTCCCCACGGCGCTCAAACAGCATGTCATTGACAGTGACTGCCAGTGAGGAGATCGGTGTGATCGAATTCATGATCTCGTGAGTAAGCACCCTGATCAGGCGCTGCCAGGATTCAACCTCCTTCTCTTCCAGCTCGGAGCTGATGTTCTGGAGCGATACCAGCGTAAAATCCTCCCCCCTCATCCGGAACATGGTCGCATAAACGGATACCTGAAGAAATTCGTCCTGGATGAATAGTTTCATGAGCATCTTGTCCTCCGATTTCATGGAGAGCAGGATCGTGGGCAGATCCTCCTTCACTTTGGTCAGTTCGGAGAGATGCTTGAGGTAGTTGATGCGCAGCAGCCGCTTCAGGGAATTGTTGATGATATCCACTTTACCATCTTTGCGAAAAGCGATGACCCCGATGCTGATGTGTTGCAGGAGGGTTTGCAGATAATGGTAATGCTCTTCCTTTTCGGTCCGGGTGCTCTTGAATTCCTGAATGACGTCGTTGAGCGCCTGGTTGAGCTGCTGAAAGCTTTTACCCATGCCGGGATCGGAGAACGAGGTGCTGAAATCGCTGTGGCGGATGCTTTCCAGGAAATGCGTCAGCTTGTAATTGGTCCGCTCCACGAACCTGATCAGGTCATATACCTGGAACACGATGATCCCTCCAAGGATGATGCTGGTGATGATATGCTTAGCCTGTGTCAACAGAACTGCCAGCGCAATGATGGCGGCAGCCAGCAACATCACCCTGAGGATGACCAGGAACCGGAAATCTCTAAAGACCATGCTTTTCGATTCTGCGGTACAGAGAAGCGCGTGTGAGCCCAAGCTCCTTAGCTGCCTTGCTTATGTTGCCCCCGTGCTTGTCAACGACCTTGCGTATCAGGATCTTTTCCGTTTCTTCCAGGTTGGTGGAAGGGGTGATGATATCCTGGCTTTCGGTATCATCCATCTGGGAAAGGAAGAAATCCTGTGGCTGAAGGGTTCCGGATTCACTCATGATAACCGCCCGTTCGACAGCATGCTGCAGCTCCCTGATGTTACCCGGCCAGTAATGCTTTTCGAGGCGCTTGAGCGTCATTGGATTTAACCGCTTCAAGGGGATCTTGTACTTTTTGCAGTAGATCTCCAGGAAGTGGTCCACCAGCAGAGGAATATCCTCGACCCGCTCGCGCAACGGAGGGATCACGATCTCCACGGTGTTGATCCGGTAGAGCAGGTCCTGCCTGAATTTCCCTTCATTGACCATCTGGTACAGCGGCATGTTGGTGGCGCAGATCAGCCTCACATCAATGGGGATCTCTTTATTGGTGCCGATCCTGACTACGTTGCGGTTCTGGATCACACTCAGCAGCTTCGACTGCAGCCCGAAGGAGAGGTTACCGATCTCATCCAGGAAGATGGTGCCCTTGTGTGCCGCTTCAAACCGGCCCGCCCGGTCTTCCTTGGCATCGGTGAAAGCTCCTTTTTTAAAGCCGAACAACTCGCTCTCGAACAGCGTCTCACTGATGGCACCCAGATCCACGCTGATGAACACTTCATCCTTGCGGTGCGACGCCTTGTGTATGGCACGGGCAATCAGTTCCTTGCCGGTTCCATTCTCGCCCAGCAGCAACACATTGGCATCGGTACGGGCCACTTTTTCAACGGAAGCCATCATCCTTTCCATCGCGGACGACTGGCCGATCAGGGTTCCGAAACCCTTGTCCTGGTTGGCGATCAGCACTTTCTGGCGCGAACGCAGATCCTCCAGCTCCTGCTTGGACTGCCTGACCTGTAAATTGGCCGTGATGGTGGCCAGCAGCTTCTTGTTGTCCCATGGCTTTAAAATGAAATTGGTCGCACCTTCCTTGATGCCTTGTACGGCAAGCTCAATATCCCCGTACCCGGTAATAAAGATGACCACCGCCATGGGATCGTTTTCGAGGATCTTGCTCAGCCAGTAAAATCCCTCCTTCCCGCTCGTGGCATCCCGTGAGAAATTCATATCCAGCAGGATCACATCATAACTCTCATTCTTCATCACAACAGGAAGATTCTCCGGATTCTTCTCGGTGTGTACGATGCTGAAATGCTGCTTCAGAAAAAGTTTGGCCGCCAGTAACACATCCTCATCGTCGTCCACAATGAGTATCTTTGCGTCGAGTTTATCCATGGTTCTATTCGTTAGGAGGCGTTATTTTTAGCTACAGGCTCCAAGCTGCAAACTTCGACTTGCAGTCCCACCTTTTAGCGGGATCTTCGCTACGCTTCGACTTGCAGCTTGTAGCTTCTAACCCAAATTGTTCGTAAATGTACAATTAATGAACGATAGTGAACAACAAAAATTACACGAAGGTACCTAAAGACATTTATATATAAGAAAATCAACTGTTTATGACATATGGCACAAATTTCGTTAAAAACAGTCCTAATTATCTGAAAATACGCAAAGAAATCACGGATGGACAGACCGATACAGAAAAAAAAGTGGACTACGGGCCGGATCGCCCTGATGATTGCGGTTGCTGTATTTGCCTACCTGATCATTTACCTTCTTTTTATCCGTGATACCCGCTCCAGGATCTATGTTGACCCCGGGGAGCTTTCGATCGTTACTGTGTCAAGGGACAAATTCCAGGAATTCATTCCGGTCGACGGGATCGTTTATCCAAAGAATACTGTTTATATTGATGCTGTGCAGGGAGGAGTGGTGGAGGAAGTCTTTGTGGAGGATGGTGCACTGCTCACCAAAGGCGATCCCATCCTGAAGCTTTCCAATCCGAACATGGAACTGAGTTTCATGGAAACCGAAACCCGTATCGTGGAAGCGATCAATAACCTCCAGAACTCAAAGATCGACCTGGAACGCAATAAAATATACCGCCAGCAGGAGATCGTCAACCTGCAGTACCAGATTGACCAGGCCACCAAGAATTTTCAGCGCATGGAGCGGCTGTATACCGACAGCCTGATCTCTACCAAGGAGTTCGAGGATGCCAAACGGGATCATGAATTCTCCCTGAAACAACTGATCATCTCCCTTAAGCTCCAACGACTTGACTCCCTGGCGACCGTCGACCAGGAAAGACAGATCCAACAGTCGATCCGTCGCATGTACGACAATATGGGACTGCTCCATAAGAACCTGGAACTGCTTTATATAAAGGCTCCGGTCGACGGCAGGCTCTCCTCATTCAACGTTGAGATCGGTCAAACCAAATCGCAGGGAGAACACCTGGGGCAGGTAGATCTGCAGGACGGATTCAAACTTCAGGCGAACATCGACGAAAGATACGTTTCCCGTGTATATGTGGGACAGGAGGCTGAACTTGACTTCAGCGGCAAGACTTACCGGCTGGCGGTGCACAAGATCTATACAGGTGTTTCGGGCGGTTCCTTCCCGGTCGACCTGTTGTTCACCGGAGATGCCCCCGACAATATCAAACGGGGTCAGACCATTCAGCTGCGGCTGGAATTCAGCCGCCCGTCCGACGCGATTGTCATAAAACGGGGAGGATTTTTCCAGACCACCGGCGGAAACTGGATCTATGTGGTTGATCCTTCCGGCCGCTTTGCCATTAAACGCAACATCCGGCTGGGGAATCAAAACACGTACTTTTATGAGGTACTGGAAGGACTTCAGGAAGGCGAAAAAGTGGTGGTTTCATCCTACGAGCCTTTTGGCGATAAAGAAAAACTGATCCTTAAATAGACCATTCACCGACAGTAAATAGCGTTAAGGTAAAATGTTCAGGTACTTCCTTATAACAGCGTTCAGGAGCATGGCTAACCGGCGGTTGTACACCCTGGTCAACATACTCGGTCTCGCCATCGGCTTGACCAGCTTTATCCTGATCTCGCTGTATATCATCGATGAAGTATCCTATGACAAACACCATACGAATGCTGACAGGATCTACCGTGTTATCAACAAGTATGATTTCCAGGGTGTAGGAGAAGAATCGTCCAGCTCACCAGCACCTCTTGCCTTTCACCTGTTGATGGAATACCCCGACAAGATCGAAACTGTCGTCCGTTTTTTCAATAACTGGTCGTCCCCGTACTTCATGGCCTACGGTGATAAAAAATTCAAGGAGTACAGGTATTTTTTCACTGACTCCACCGTATTCAAGGTCTTTGATATACCTTTTATCTCCGGAGATCCGGCGGAGGCACTTACTCCCCCCGGCTCGGTGGTCATTACCGAATCGACCGCCAAACGGTATTTCGGATCAGAAGATCCCATGGGAAAATCCCTGAAGGTGGAAGACGCTTTTACCCTTACGGTGACGGGGATCATCCGGGATCCGGTTCCCCAATCCCATTTTACCTACGATATGCTGATCTCCATGTCCTCCCTGCGGTGGGGAGGCAAAGAACCCCAGACATGGGTGTGGAATCCTTTCTGGACGTATGTTTTACTGAAGGAGAATGTACAGCCGGAGGAACTCGGTGAGCAACTGCCCAGCTTCGTACAGAAATATTTCTATGATGCGGAAAAGGAGAACATCTCCCTCTACCTGCAGCCGCTGACCGATATCCACCTGAAGTCGGACCTGGATTACGAGATCGAGGTCAACGGCAAGATCTCCTATATCCGTATTTTGGGGGCCATCGCTGCCTTCCTGCTGATCATTGCCTTCATCAATTATGTCAACCTGTCCACTGCCATGGCTGCCAAACGTTCAAAAGAGATTGGCGTTAAAAAGGTCTTTGGCTCCTTCCGCAGCCAGCTCATCCTTCAGTTCATCACCGAGTCGGTGGTGGTCAGCATCATCGGACTGATCATTGCCCTGGCCCTGGTGGAGATCCTGCTGCCATATTTCAACGACTTCACCGGTAAGAATGTGACGAGCAATTACTTCCTTAACTCAAACAAACTGTCGCTCCTGTTGCTGATCACCGTTTTTACCGGGTTCATTGCAGGTATCTATCCTGCCTTCTACCTGTCATCCTTTCAGCCAGTACGGGTTCTGAAAGGTGATCCTGAAAGGGGAGGTACGGGTTTAAAAGCCCGAAAGATACTGGTGATCCTGCAGTTTACTATCTCCATTGCCCTGATCATCAGTACCATATTCATGTACCGGCAGCTTGCCCTGATCAGCAGAACCGATCTCGGGTTCCGGAAGAAGGACATTGTATATATTCCGGTCATCTACAATCCCATCAACCGGCACTTTAATGAGTTCAAGACCAAGCTGCTGTCGTCCCCCGCTATTGTTTCTGTCACCAGCTCGGACTACATCATCGGTAAAGATTACAACACCCATGAATTCCGGCCGGAGGGATTCCCGGCAGATCAATGGCAGTTTTATCCCGCCCTGATCATTGATGATGATTTCATTGAAACATTTGACATCAACGTGGTGGCTGGACGTGCCTACTCCAAGGACAGCCCGAGGGATGCAGAGGATGGGATGATGATCAATGAAGCGATGGTAAAACACTTGAACTGGGGAAGCAATGAGGATGCGCTTGGGAATAACTTCCGCACATACCTGGGCCGGGAGAAGGTGATTGGTGTTTTCAAAGACTTCTTCAGTTCCTCACTGCATTCAGCTCCAACCCCGATGGCGCTGAGCATGGACAAAAAAGCTTACGGAAATCCTGATTACAGAAAATATATTGTGGTCAGGTACCAGCACGGTATTCAACAGGAAGCAATGGCTTTCACAGAGGAAATTTGGAACGAATTCGTCCCTGACCGGCCTTTTGAATATATGATCCTTGAAAAGGAACTGGAGGGCCTTTATCACGAAGAGGTGGTCATGAGCAAGCTGTCGGCCATCTTCACCGTCCTGGTGATATTCATCGCCGGACTGGGCCTCCACGGAATGGCCTCTTACCTGGCGGACCAGCGGACAAGGGAGATGGGACTGCGGAGGGTGATGGGAGCCTCCCGTTTTCACATCGTAGGACTGCTCATGAAAGAACTGAATGTCCTGATCCTGGTGGCCATCATCATCGCCCTGCCTACAACATGGTTGCTCGTTCATGACTGGCTGAAAAACTTTGCTGTCGGGACACCTGTCGACTGGAAGGTGTTCGTCGCGGCCGGACTTTTTGCCCTTGTGATCGCATCCATTGTCAGCACCTATAAAGCGCTCTCTGCCTACCGGGTAAATCCGGCAGAGATACTGAAATATGAATAAAAGCCGGTCAATGTAACCATTTAAACCAGTATTCGTCACATATAAAAATTCATCGTTATGATAAAAACTGAAAAGCTGACCAAGATCTTCCGGACCGATGAAGTGGAAACCATTGCCCTGAGCAATGTCAACCTGGAGATTCAAAAAGGTGAATTCGTGGCCATCATGGGCCCATCTGGCTGCGGCAAATCCACCCTGCTGAATATTCTTGGTCTGCTCGACAATCCCACCGAAGGGAACTACTTCTTCATCGGGCAGGAAGTTGCGGGTTTCTCTGAGCGGCAACGGGCCAGGTTACGGAAAGAGAACATTGGATTTATCTTTCAGAACTTCAACCTGATTGATGAGCTGACGGTCTTTGAGAACGTGGAACTTCCATTGATCTACCTGAATTTCAGTGCCAAAGAGCGTAAGGTAAAGGTGGAGGAGGTGCTGGAACAGATGCAGATCACCCACCGGAAAAAACATTTTCCGCAGCAGCTCTCCGGAGGTCAGCAACAGCGTGTGGCCGTCGCAAGGGCAGTCGTCGCCAACCCAAAGCTGATCCTGGCCGACGAACCCACCGGAAACCTTGATTCTACCCACGGGGAAGAGGTCATGAACCTGATCGAGGGACTCAATAAAAACGGCACCACCGTGATCATTGTCACGCACAACCAGCGTGATGCCGAATACAGTCAGCGGATCATCCGGCTCTTCGACGGACAGATCATCACTGAGAACATCAGGGAATACACCAGGTAGTCCCGTCCCTAACCTATTGTCCACATTAAATTATCGGGGTATGTTCTGGAATTTTCTTAAGACCACATTGCGCACCATCAACCGGGATAAATTCCATACGCTTCTGAATATCCTGGGACTGTCCATTGGACTCGCCGCATTCATCGCTATCTACCTGTATGTCAAAGATGAACTGACATACGACAAGCACAACACGAAATACGAGTCGATCTACCGGCTGGAATCGTATTTTACGATATCCAACAAGGTCGACCAGTTTGCCGTCACTGCGATACCGATGGGACCCGCCTTAAAGCTGGAATTTCCTGAAGTGAAGGAATTTGTCCGGTTTGCGAATGATGGCAATACCCTTATGAAGTATAAAGAGAAGGAGTATTATGAAGAGAATTTTTATTACACCGATTCCACTGTCTTTGATGTATTCACGGTTGAGTTTATCCTGGGTGGTCCTGAAAAAGCTCTGACAGAGCCCCAGACCATTGTCCTTACGGAGAAGACGGCAAAAAAATACTTCGGGGATGCCAATCCGATCGGGGAGTCCCTGATCTCAGGATCGGACCGCTCCTATAAGGTGACCGGTGTCATCCGTGATCTTCCGGCCAATTCACACCTGAAATATGATGCATTGATTTCCAGTGCCACCATTGCCAAAGAGATCGGTGCGGAGCGGTTCAACAGCATGGAACCTGTGACCTTCTGGAACATAGGTGTGTATACGTATGTGCTTTTGAACGAAGGAGCTTCCATGCAGACCATCCATGATAAATTCGGGTCTTTTTACGATAAATACATGAAGCCGGTCGGTGACCAGATCAACGCCAGCTTTAGCCTGCTATCCGCCCCTCTTGCCAAAGTGCATTTTTCGTCAGGACTGGATGCCGATCTGCCGACAGGCAATATGTCCTACATCTACATTTTCTCTGTCATTGCTGTCTTTATGATCCTGATCGCAGCCATCAATTACATGAATATGGCCACGGCCAGATCAATCAAAAGAGCCAGGGAAGTGGGTATGCGGAAAGTGGTGGGAGCAACCAGGAGTCACCTGATCAATCACTTTCTGGGAGAGTCGGTGCTGTTGACAATAGCTGCCCTGATCCTCGCCATCCTGATCGTCATCCTTATCCTGCCCGACTTCAACCAGATCGCTGACAAAGAGATCAGCTTTAATATATTCCGCAAACCCCAGCTTCTTCTGATCCTGCTGGGCATTGCTGTTTTCACCGGCATCCTTTCCGGGAGTTATCCCGCTTTTTATCTCTCCTCCTTCCAGCCGGTCAGTTCTCTGAAAGGTGCTGTCGCTGCTTCCGGGAGAAAACGGGGAAGCCTGAGAAAAGGTCTGGTGGTCTTTCAGTTCTTTATCGCTATCCTGATGATCATTGCCACAATCGTGGTCACAGGTCAGTTAAATTACCTGAGGAAAAAGGACCTGGGTTTCAAAAAGGAGAACCTTGTGGTGCTCGAATTGCAGGATACGGCATTCAGAAACAAGACCAATACATTCAGGGAAGAACTTCTGCAATCTCCAAATATCTTGGGCGTCACCAATACAACCGGCATGCCGGGAAGGATCCAGTGGATCCAGGTCGTTCTGGTGGAACGGGAAAGTGAAATGGTGGAACACACAATGAATATTGCCCAGGTAGATGAGGACTATCTGAATGTGATGGGTATGGAACTGGCCTTGGGGAGGAACTTCAGCAAGGAATCCGGGACCGACCTTCAAGAAGCGGTCCTGATCAATGAAACGTGTGCCAGAGAAATGGGATGGGGCGACAACCCGCTCGGTAAAAAGATCCACTGGGGTTTTGACATCGACAGTACCGGACAGCGCATTGATAATGTGGGCAGGTCAATGAAAGTCATCGGTGTAGTAAAGGATTTTAATTACCGGTCACTTCATAATGAAATCGGGCCGCTGATGCTCATGCTCAGGGATCAGCCACGCTATTACCTGGCCATACGGATCAAGGGCGACAATAAACGCGAAACGCTGGACTTTCTCGAGTCAAAATGGAACGAGTTTGGAGCCAAAAGGCCATTTGATTACACCTTCCTGGATCAGACCATGGATGAAATGTACACTGCTGAGGAGAAACTGGGTAAATTATTCCAGATCGCCACCATCCTCACTATCATCATTGCTTTGCTGGGACTGCTGGGACTGTCGTCCTACATGGCTGAGCAGCGTACCCGGGAGATCGGGCTCCGAAAGGTCCACGGTGCCTCGGTCGGACATATCCTGAACCTCCAGGCGAAGGAATTCATATGGCTTATCCTGATCGCTTTTATCCTCGCCATTCCAGTTGCCTGGTGGCGGCTCGATATCTGGATCAATTCCACGTTTATCTATCACGATAAGATCAGATGGACATCGTTCTTCATAGCCGGCGTGATAGCCTTTGCCGTCGGCCTGATCACGATAAGCTTTCATTCCTACAGGGCAGCCACCTCCAATCCGGTCGATGCCATCAAGTACGAGTAAGCTTTCTACCTGCTGAACCGGATGGCAAATCCAATGGTCAGCAGGTTCTCCACTTGAAACATGTTGAACAGATCTTTGTCATAGACCATGCCTGACTGAAGGGTGGCACTCATGGCGCGTCCTGCTTTCAGTGAAAGGTAATTCTTAAAAAGAATATCCATGTCTTTGTCGCGGGCAATGAACGTATCCAGACGGCATTGCCAGCTCAAACGGGGGGTCAGTTTTTTCACCAGGTCAACCGATGAACTCAACCCATACTCGCACAGCCACTGATCCCCCTTTTTTACTCCGTAATACGTATCCGCAGCGAGGGACGCAAAGACTCCCGGATCATTCACATACACCAGCTTAAGGCTGGAAAGTCCAATGTGGAAGCTGCCGAGCCCTTCCACACTGACCTTGATCCCTCCACCGACGACTAGGATCAGCGGGGTCAGAAAGGAGCCGGCAAACATGTGAATCGTACCCAGCGAGTCATCCGGGCCATACCGGACCATCCGGTACAGGGGTGTGGTCGTGCAGGTACTCAGGCTGATATGCCAGTTTCGGGCAATTTTTAACGAAGCATCATACCTGAGGGTTTGAATGTCTTTCTCTTTATAAAACAGGCTGTCGGGCAAAAGGACATACCCCAGCTCACTGGATAGTTTCAGGGTGATGGAAAATCCCTTTCGCGTCCATTGGTAAAGATATTCGAGCTGATGCTCACCCGATATCCTGTTCTGAAAAGGATTCCCGCTGCAGTTCGTCTGGGAAAGCGTTTGCAGCGCCAGCCTAAAGCTGAGATCTGATGTGCCTGAGATCTGCAGCGCCTTCAGCCACCGGTTTCGTTTGGTTGACTGCTCGCATTTACGGAGCGAATCGTTTTTCACCCCCACAAAGGTAAGACCCTGTGACTGCAGATGACTTCCTGCGATCAGAATCCCGATCAGTTGGATTCCCAGGCTTCCTGGTAATCGCAGTTTACTTTGAGGACATTTATCCCCAGTTCTTTCCCCTTTTCATACAGCTTCTCCTCCCACACAAGGGTGTTTCTTTTATTTATTTTTCCAAGATAGGTGGCCCAGTATAGAACTACACTGAAGTCAGCCCGGGCAGTGTCTTCCGGCCGCACGGGGCTTCCGTCCGGATGGCATATCACCGATACCACGTCCCCGAAACGATGAAGCGAATCCAGCGTATAATCTGTTTGATTATTTAACGAATCAATTATCATTTCAATGGTCTTATGACAATCTTCCTTCGTCTTGACATTCATTAAATATGTGTTCCGGTGATAGAAACCAATATCGGGAAGCTTCTCCATAGTGCGGTAATAATTATTCAGTGCCGCTGAGTCTTTAAAAACGTAGAGATTGTCAACCCTCATTCCGGTTCGGATTGCATAAGCGGTAATACTGCTCTGGTCCTCCTGTTGAGGAAGATGTCCCCCGGTGAAGAACAACCAGAGACGCGAGCATGATGCACAGGCAACGAAAACAACGCAGCTGAGAAGAATGATGATTTTTTTCATGGCAGATTGAAATTGGTTTGGCGTCAGCCCGGTCCGGTCAACCGCTATTGGCAACCAGACCGGACATTGGCGAAGCGTGAATCGTTTATTAAAATTTGACAATGTATCTGTCAGATTCCTGCCTTACAGAGTACGTCCCCGCCCTGATCGTATAATCACCCCGGTATTCCAGTTTCTGAAGAACCTCCGCAGGGATGGGCGTATCCTCCTCCATGATGAAGCCATGGGAAAAATAGATCTCTATGGTTTCATCCAGCATATACTCTTTCAGGAAGTCAACCACAAATTTACCATTATCATCGAAATACCCCTCTCCTCCAGCCTGTGTTGGCGATAATTTATGCATCCCCTTCTCCAGGGTCAGGGTCAATCCCCAGTCGCAAAAGCCAAAGCCCTCACAATTCCTCGATGGTTTTCCAAATTCGATCCAGAATGAAATCTTGATCTTTCTTCCCATCCTTCCCGATGCATCATCCGGATTGTCCTCACCGCAAAGGGCAACCAAGGGTGCTGTCAGCATGAACAAACCTGCGATCATCAACGTCAATCTTTTCATAGCATCTCCCTCTTTTTGTTGGATACCTACTCTGTTCAGGGTTTTTCGGTTTCCACCCTGGCGCCCCTGGCATGTTCATGCAGGGTTGTCAATGGTTAATCCGGAAAGGAGTGAAAATGTTACCATACATTTAGAAAAAATCACAAATTCCAAAAACCAAATTCCAGTCAAATTTCAAATTCAAAATCACAATGTATTGAAGGAGAGTGATTTAGATTTGATTTTAAGATAGAAAAATTTTTTTGAAAAAAGTTGCACAACTAATAATTTAGTTGTAATTTTACATACGATTTAACTAAAATATTAGTTTATATTTGTAACGATAAATTATCCTTCCCATGAAAGAACTGACCAGGGCAGAAGAGCAGATTATGCGCATTCTCTGGAGGATACGGAAAGGATACGTCAAGGATATCCTGAATGAGATGGAGGAGCCCAGACCGGCCTACAACACAGTCTCGACGATCGTGCGGATCCTGGAAAAAAAGAAGATCGTAAGTCACAGGGCCTTTAGGAAATCGCATGAGTATTATCCGCTGATCACCCAGAAGGAATATATGCGGGGGTTCCTAAAGGGATTTGTCAGGGATTATTTCAGCAGTTCTTACGCGTCACTGGCTTCCTTTTTTGCAAGGGAAGAGCAGCTGAGCCTGTCGGAACTGGAGGAGATAAAAGCTTTAATGGAACATAAAATCAACCAGAAGAACAAAACCGATGAGCGCTAGCTGGTTATATCTGATGGTGAAAGCATCACTGTCCATGGGATCGTTTTACCTGGTGTATAGCCTTTTCCTGAAAAAAGACACCCATTTTGCCATGAACCGCTTTTACCTGCTTTTCACGGCCCTCCTATCCCTGATCATACCACTGCTCAGCATCAACATTAACCTGGCCGGCATGCCTGAAAGTTATAGTTATCTGTTGGACACTATTTCGGTCGGTTCCAGATGGGCTGAATATTCACTGCCCGGTGATCCGGGGATATTTGAATTCCTGCGGGCCGTTTATCTGGCAGGTGTTGTTGTCACCCTCATCGGCTTTTTGATCCGGATTGTCCGTCTGTTGATGATCATCCGGTCGGAGGGATATGTTGAACACGATGGAATGAAGCTCGTTTTTCTGCCTGAAGGCAGCGGTTCACCTTTCTCTTTTTTCAGTTATGTATTCATTACAAGGGAACATTATCATTCATCAAACGCGCAGGAGATGCTCATGCATGAGCAGGTGCACATTCATCAGCGGCATTCAGTTGATGTTCTTTTAATCGAAATGCTGACCATCCTGCAATGGTTCAATCCGTTCATATGGTTGTACCGGAAATCCATGAAACACATCCATGAATACATCGCTGATGAAGGAGTGATCAGTCAGTCAGACGATAAAGAAACGTACCAGTGCATCTTGCTGCATATTGGTACCGGTTTGATCGCTAATACGATGACCAATAATTTCAATCATTCACTGTTAAAAAGGAGGTTTATCATGATGAACAGATCTAAGTCGCTTCCACATACCCGGTGGAAGATCATTGCCACAATTCCAGTCATGGCAGTGTTACTACTTGTATTTTCAGATGTTTCAGGAGGTTACCTGGATCAGGCCCTGAGCTGGGGACAACCGGGCAGGGCAGTGGCCGGATTGCTGCCAGATGAGACTTCATCAGCAGGCACTGAAGGCGTTCAACCGGCGGCTTATGCCCCTCAGGGACAGGATGACTCAGTTTTCGTGAAGGTGGATGTGGCCCCGTCATTCATAGGAGGCCAGGAAGCTCTGGTCAACTACATCTCCGGAAACATCCATTACCCGGATGAGGCAAAAAAACAGGGGATCCAGGGGACCGTATACATCTCTTTCCTGATCGATGACAAGGGCAAGGTGACCAATGGTAAGGTCTTAAGAGGGATAGGGAGCGGATGTGACGAGGAAGCCCTCCGTGTCATCATGTCGATGCCGGACTGGGACCCGGGTAAGAACAGGGGGAAACCTGTCAAGGTCAAAATTACCCTTCCCATCAAGTTCACTCTTTCTGACAAGGACCACAAAAAAGATGTCGGCACGGATGTAAAAACCGATACACGGAAGGATAACATTCCTGAATGAATGCTGAATGTTTTTTGTCTCTCTTTTTTTTGGATCAATGAACTAAAGACTTAGTTCATCATCCGCAATGGAAGAATTGATCAACCAGTTTGATCATGTCGTCCTTGTGAGAAGTGAGTTGTTCCCTGATGTTATTGTCCTCAAAGCTTTTCAGTTGGAGGATCACCCGGTCGATGAGGGTGGGTGAGAACACCCCGTACTGTTCATAGATACTTCTCTGCCGCGAGAGTTCTTCAGCCGAATCCCAGCATGAGGTGGGCAGTTGTGCCAGTTGCTGAACCTTTGTATGATTTTCCTTTTTGAAGATATCCACATCCACATAGGTCTTTTCAGCCAGTTCCAGTGCTGAGGGCATTTCCAGTCCGTGTCGCGCAGCCACAGTGAGGCCTGCCATCAGCAGGTAGATGTCGGCCGACCCGTCGGGGCAGCGGAATTCAACGGTCTGTTTGTCGGAGAAATTGACCTCCTCCTCCTTTTCGAGCGGATTGGCTATCCGTGCCATGTTCACATTATTGCGCCAGCCCAGCGGCACCCTGACCAGCACCGACCGGTTCCGGTCGCCCCAGCAGATACTGGTGGGCGCCTCCTGGTGCGGGACGAGACGGAAATAGCTGGTCGGATTGGTGTTCCCGAAGGCAGTCAGGGAAGGGGAAAGATCCAGCATGCCTGCGATGAACTTCCGGGCAGTGTCGCTGAGATGACCGTCCTTCACAAGTATGTTCTCATCGCCTTTCATCAGCCGGTTATGGATGTGGAGGCCGCTGCCTGCCTTGCCGATGGTGATCTTGGGCGCGAAGGTGACCGTGTACCCGTATTTATGGGCAAGGGTACGTAGGATCCATTTGGCCACCACCATCTGGTCGGCAGCATCTTCCACGGGCACGGGATTGAATTCGATCTCGTTCTGTTCGTAGATAAGCCCTCCCATCGTAAAGTTCCCAACTTCAGAATGGCCGTATTTCATGATTCCACCCGACTGGGCGATGGCCAGCATGGCCTCTTTACGGAAATCGCTGAACTTTGAGAAAGGCTCAGCTTCGTGATAGCCGCGCTGGTCACCCGCCTCGAACAGGTCATCCAGGGCGCTGATGACATAATATTCCAGTTCGCCCAGCGACTCCAGACGGAAACCGGTCCTTTCCTGAAGGTTCTGATGTGCCTTGTGCAGGATCTGCTGGGGCGCATCCGACCACGGTTCACCGTATTGATTGAAGAAGGAACACAAGATATCAAGGCTCGGTATGTCGGAGAAAGGATTCAGGAAAGCGGTACGGTACCGCGGGATGACATACAGGTCGCTCGATCCCGCCGGGATATGGCTGAAAAGACTGCTGCCATCCACCCGTTCCCCCATGGAAAGGATCTGGTCTATCTGTTCGGCGCTGGTGACGACAAAATTCAGTTCTTTCAGCCGACCATCCCCACCGGCATACCTGAAATTGATCAGTTCGATCCCGTTCTCTTCTATGTACCTTATAAGGTCTGCTTTGGTGAATTGTTCGGCTGGCTTGTCAAGGTATTGTACCAGCGGATTCGGGCTCAGTGCAAAGTTATTTTCCATGATATATCAGATTAAAATCCCTCCCGCCCCGAGGGTGTGTCAAAATTCAATTTAACCACAGAGTGCATGGAGGATTCACGGAGGACAAAGAGATTAAATGACTCGTGATCAGCCCTCTGTGTACTCTGTTCTTCTCCGTGATCTCCGTAGTTTCACAAAAAAAACCATTTTGACACACCCTCCAGGGGGAGGGGCTATTAGGACTGCAAAGGTATGAATTCTTTTCACGCGCTGATCCTGATCAAACTTTTTCGACGGATGACTATTTGGCTTTTTATTTACCTTTGACGGGCAATTCACCAGGCATGCACATCTCCACTGAAACCATCGTTTTTACCTTATTCCTTGTCTTCATCATCAGCATACTGTTTATCGACCTGAAGGTGGTGGGGAAGCATTCCCATGTGATCGGTTTCAGGGAAGCGCTTAGCTGGACCATCGTGTGGATCAGCCTTGCCATTCTGTTCTATCTGTTTCTATTCTTTTACGGGGATGTACTCCATGGACTGAGAAACCTCGATGACATGGAGGTCCTGAGGACTCATATCGACAAGTACAAGCATCCCGTCAGGATCACGGAAGATATGACCGTCGCACAGGCGCTGGGTAAATACCGAAGCAACGTGGCGCTGGAATACATCACCGGGTATGTGATCGAATACTCCCTGTCGGTCGACAACGTCTTTGTCATGCTGATGATCTTCATGTCGTTCGGCATCAGCAAGAAGTATTACAAAAAGGTACTGTTCTGGGGTATCCTCGGGGCGATCGTCATGCGGTTCATTTTCATCTTCGTCAGCGCTGCGCTCATCGCCAGGTTTGCCTGGATCCTCTATATCTTCGGAGGTTTTCTGGTTGCCACAGGCGTGGTCATGTTCATCAACCGCAACAAGGAAGAAAAGATCGATCCGCATCACCACCCCGTGGTCCGGTTCACCTCCCGCTATTTTCTGGTTTATCCCAGGCAGGTAGTCGAACGGTTCTTCATAAGGAAAGGAGGATTGTTCTACCTGACACCTCTGATGCTGGTCCTGCTGGTCATTGAATTCACGGATGTGGTATTCGCCGTCGATTCCGTTCCTGCTATTTTTGCCGTGACAAAGGATCCGTACATCGTCTTCTTTTCCAACATTTTTGCCATCCTGGGCCTGCGATCTCTGTTCTTCTTGCTCATGAATTTCATGACCCGTTTCCGTTACCTGAAACACGGGCTGGCCGTCCTGCTGGTCTTCATCGGATTGAAGATGCTGTTGCATCATCCCCTGGAAGAGATTGGATTCGAGACCATTCATTCGCTGATCATCATCGTTTTGATTCTGGGCACCAGCGTTGCCCTGTCGGTCTTGATCAGGAAAGATGATGCTCCGTCATCTCCCGGCTCAGGTGTGGCCCGGCCTTAGCCATCTGATTGGAAATCTTTTATAAGTCACTCACTTAAAATGTCAGGTATGATGACAGATGACCTCGCCTCCGCAATGAGAAACATGGATGTTTTGAAATTCCTATCGCCCGGCGATATCCATGACCTGATCCCCTATCTGTACCGGACTTCCTTTAAAGCCGGCCAGCATATTTACTATGAGAACGATCCGGGAGGAAGCCTGTATTTTATTCTGTCAGGAGAAGTGGCCATCGAGTTGTCGGGGAGGCAGATCAGAAAATACGGACCGCAGAAGTCGTTTGGCGAGGTGGCCTTCATCGATGAGAGCATCCGGACAGGCTCAGCCAGGGCGCTGACGGATGTTGATCTGGTCGTGTTGCATGGAGACGACCTGTACGATCCGCAGAAGGTAAGCCCTGTGATCGCCATGGGCCTGCAGCGTGCCCTGGCGGCCAAAGTGGTGGGATACCTGCGGTCGACGCTGATGACCACCACCCGGTATCTGCTCATGCAGGGCGAAGGGGAAAGGCTGGAGTTCAAGTCCACCCTCCGGATGAACCTTCATACCGGGAAATTCGACAAAGAGATCGAACATGCTGTGCTGAAAACGATGGCCGCTTTCCTTAACACGGAAGGCGGCACCCTGCTGGTGGGCGTCGACGACAAAGGGACGATCCTGGGACTGGAAGCCGATCAGTTCCCGAATGCCGATCGGATGATGCTTCACTTTACCAGGCTGGTCGGCGACCGCATCAGCACGAATCACATGAGCTTCATCAGCTGCTATCCCGACAGCGTGGACCAGAAGGAGCTTTTCCGGATCGACGTAAGCCCGGCGGATATCCCGGCCTATCTTGAACACAACGGGGAAGAGCGGTTCTACATCCGTACTGGTCCAGGCACCACGTACCTGAAGACCAGTGAAGTGTACGATTACCTGCGGAAACGGTTTTACCGGATCACTCCCTGACCGACAGAAAATATAGTCTGATCAGTTCCTGTGCAGCTGCATACGCATTGATCTCTGAATTTGCTATTTGATCTTCAATAGCTTTTAGCCTTTTCTTCACTGCCTCATTGTTATAAAAGTCATCAATGAGCTGTTCACTGATCGTACGGTAGAATGTTTGACGCAGCTGGTCGCTTCTTTTCTTGAAAAAGAATCCGTTGGCGCGTGTATGTTCAACATAGCTCGTCACGATCTCCCATATCTGGCTGATGCCCGTGTTCATCAGTGCGGAGCACAGTTCCACAGGAGGCGACCATCCGGATCCGGAAGGCGGCATGAGGTGGAGTGCGTTGCGGTATTCGGTGGCGGCCCGCTCGGCCCGCAAACGGTTATCCCCGTCGGCCTTGTTGATGATGATGGCGTCGGCCATCTCGATGATCCCCCGTTTGATGCCCTGCAGCTCGTCGCCTGCGCCCGGGATCATCAGTAGCAGGAAGAAGTCGACCATGGAGTGGACCGCAGTTTCCGACTGCCCCACGCCGACGGTTTCGACAAAGATCGTATCGTACCCTGCTGTCTCGCACAGGATGATCGTTTCGTGCGTTTTACGAGCCACGCCTCCCAGTGAGCCTCCGGAGGGGGACGGCCGGATGAAGGCATTCGGGTCCACCGAGAGCTGTTCCATGCGGGTCTTATCGCCCAGTATGCTCCCTTTGGATCGCTGGCTGCTGGGATCGATGGCCAGGATCGCCAGTCTGCGGCCCTGTCCGGTAAGATATTTTCCCAGAGCCTCAATGAACGTGCTTTTTCCTGCCCCTGGCACACCCGTAATGCCCACTCTTATGGAATGACCAGAGTACGGCAGGCAGTCGTTGATGACTTGCTGGGCCAGCTGCAGGTGTTCGGGCAGGGAGCTTTCCACCAGGGTGATCGCTTTGCCCAGGGTGACACGGTTACTGGCCCGGATCCCTGCCACATAGTCCTCCAACTCCAGCTTGGTTTTAGAGATCTTCTTGAACTTGCTGACCGCCGAATCACTGACCTGCGGAGGTTGATCAATCCCCTTTTGGACGTGCAATGCTGATTTATCTTTTAAATTCCGGTGGGCCATATTGTGATATCTTCTCACAAAAATAGCACATCTGTCCGGATTCCCACTGCTTCTGCCCTAAAATCAAGCTCCTGCCAATCAACATTATCTATTTCTCCTCTCTCCTTTCTCCTTTTTCCTCTCTCCTATCAATTTTTATTTTTATCTTTGCACCCGTTTTTCTCTCCGTAGCTCAGCTGGCAGAGCAGATGACTCTTAATCATCGGGTCGTAGGTTCGAATCCTACCGGGGAGACCTGAAAATCAAACACTTACACGATAAAACGGGTAGGTGTTTTTTATTACGCGCCAGGAACGTGCCAGGATTTGGGGAAAAAGTGTCGTTTTTGAAGTTACTTGGCAGGAATTCTTCTCTGCAAAAACTTCCTGTCATATTACAGGAACCCTTTTAATGTTTGCCGGCCTAAAAACATTATAACTGTGTATCCAGAAGAGATCCAGCTACCGAAACCTCCTGCTATTCGCCAATAAGGATATTATGGTGTTTTATTGCCTGTTGAATTTTACTAAAATCAAACATAAATCACTAACCAGATTTTGTGTTATATTTATGGTGCGTTAATTTATCTTCAACTGGAGATCAAAAAGGACAATCATGCTTGCTGTAGATACCGTTACAAAAAGGGCGGTATCCATCAATGTATAAAAGATTAGGTTTTGGGAATTATAACATCAATATACAATACAAAGGCCAGTAGGTTATGTATAATCAATTGGATGATGGATAAATTGAAAGTATATTCAATGAATTTACATAACGTTATGGGCAACCATGTTGAAGAACCAATAACTAAAAGAGAATAACTAAAAAAACAAGCAAAATGAAGAGATATATTTCTTTCCTAATAGTTCTAAGTTTATTACTAGCAGTGTCTTGTAGAGAAGAATTTACACTTGACATACCATTTGAATTTACAGCCTCAAAAGGCGATTATGTTGATAAAATAGTTTTAGAATGGAATATACCACCTAAAACTGAACAAATTGAAATATTTAGATTTGACTCATCTATTAATGATTATAAAAGCATTTGATTCTCAAATGGTTCAAGCTTTACTGATATAATAAGTTTTATTCCCAATGTCTATTATTATTATAAAATAAGGTCCCATAATTCATCCAAGGAATTAAGCGATTTTACGAATTATGATTATGGATATGTTTCTGATTTCAATTCTCCAACGATCACTGAAATTGGATATGGTTCATCAGAAACATCTATTAATATTGTTTGGAACATTGTTAATGGCTCTGAAACATATACTATATTTAAATCAGAGAATAATGTTGAATATAATGAATTAGGAACATCAGAATCAAATCAGTTTATAGACTCGGAAAACTTAATACCAGGCATAACTTATTACTATAAAATTAAGGCATTTAATGAAAAACTTGGATTTTCAGAATTTAGCCAACCTGATAGTGGTTACATTCTCGAAAGCTATTCTTATACGAATTCATTTGGTTCATTTAATTATGGATATGGTATTGAATTTGACGAAAACAATAAAATCTATATTAGTGATGTTCACGGTGGAACTATAAAAGTATATAACCCTGACTATTCATTTAAAGAAGATCTGATTGCAACAGGAAAAACATTAAGAGGATTAAGTTGGTCAAATGATGGGAACTTATTAGCAGTAAATTCAGAAGAGGGGCGATTATTAGAAATAGATAATTCTGGAAATATTATTTCAGATTTTAATGTATCAAATTCTTACATGCTTCGTGAAACTGTAACGGATAATGTTGGGAATATTTATATTACAGATGTACATAATAATGATATCGTGAAATTGAATTCTTCTGGAGAATTGATTATGACATGGAAAATGAAACAAGTTAATCAAGGTAGTTTTTTTTATACAAGCGGATTAGAATTTATGGATAATAAAATAATTGTTAGTGGAGTAAATTCTAGTGATTATGTAGAAATATATGATACTGACGGTAATTTCTTAAATCAATGGAGTTTCCCATATTCAGCTGGATATATGTCACAAGATGAATTTGGAAATCTTTATTTTGCTTGTTTTAATAACAAAGTAATAAAGACAGATAAGAACGGAAAAATACTAGCCTTCATTGGTAATGATAAATTACAGAGATGTGAATCTGTAAATGTAAATTCATCTGGTCTTGTATTTGCTTCAGATGAATACCAATCATCCCAGATACATGTATTTACAAAAAACTAAAGCATGGCTGCCCATAACGAACGCGCAGCGCCCAGCGTTAGTAATTATAAAAAGACAACGAAACAGGAATTATTTGGGAAAAACGGACAAACTGACCATCCTTTAACGGTTTAAACTGACCATTGTTATTTACCGATTACACCCTTCTCAGGGGTGGTCAGTTTGATCCGTTTTGAGGTGGTCAGTTTATCCGTTTTTTCCATCTTTGATTAATCCGTACAATCTTGAATAGAGGCTTATTCCGGCTGAGGTTTATTTTCCACCACTTTTCCCTTCAATGTGAGTTTGTGTTTCAGATTTTCACTAGTGATCACCGTAACGGTCTTTTGGAATGGCCCAAGAGTTCTGGCATTATAGATTGCTGATACAGTGGATGATGCTCCTGGAAGGACTGGCTCTTTGCTGAAATCAGGAACCGTACATCCGCAGGAACTTTTAACACTAGTAATAAAGACCGGTTCACTGCTTATATTGCAGAATTCAAAAATGGCTTCTGCCGGAACGTTTATCGGCACTTCCCCCAGATCGATAACACTGACTACCCATTTTATTTTTGGATTCTGATTGGCAGAAGTCATAGTCCCCGATGTTTGGTTTTCAATAAATTGTGCCTGAAGCGGCTGCCATCCTACAAATAAAATGGCAAGCATGGATACGATAAAGATTTTCATGGTAATTTTTTTGATGATTGAATATGCAAATGTAACCGTGCCATAATATTTACCTGTAAATCAAATGTAAATTGTTGTAAATGAAATGTAAAATATTGTTAAGGTTTGTAAAACGGTCTCCCCCATACTTTTTTTTCATATATTTACCTTCATGAAGGCTAGTCGCATCCGTATTGCAGTATTGCTTGGATCGTTTTCAATTGTGACAATCATTCTGTTCCAGCTTAACTGGGTGTACAATACCTTTGATATCACTGAGAATCAATTTAATCAGCGTGTCAAGATCGCCCTGTATGATGTTGCCGAACAAATGGCGCGTTTCAACCATTCCCAGATCCCGCGTGATCCTGTGAAGCAGATTACTTCCAATTATTTTGTGGTCAATCAGGAAGACATCATTGATCCGACCATACTTGAATATTTTTTAAAATCAGAATTTGATCAAAGCGATATCCGGATGGATTACGAATACGCGATCTATGACTGTGAAACCGAAGAAATGGTATATGGCAGATATATACCACAATCCCCGGGAGGTTCCACCAAAGTGACAAGGGCTCAGGATTTCCTGAAACAGGAAGGGCTGATTTATTATTATGGTGTAATTTTCCCCGGTAAGAATATCTCGCTGCTGAAAAGCATGAATATCTGGATTATTTCTGGATTGATTATCATCACAGCTCTTTTGTTTTTTTCATATGCTATTTTTATCATCCTGCAGCAGAAAAAATTATCCGAAATTCAAAAGGACTTTATCAATAATATGACACATGAATTTAAAACACCGATATCCACTATTGCCATTGCCTCCGAAGCCCTTGCTCAACCAGGGATCAGCCGGGATCCGCACCGTTTGTTTCAATATGCTTCGATCATAGGAGAACAGAATGACCGGCTGAAACAACAAATTGCAAAAATCCTGCAAATCGCCACTGTCGAAAAAAGTAGCATTAAACTTAAAATGGAGAAAATCGAAGTACGGGAAATGTTAGAGGAGGTTGTAAACAACATAAAAATTCACTATATCGATCAGACTTTATCCTTTACAGTAGAGCCCGAGCAGGAGCCGGTATATGTAATGGCCGATAAACTGCATTTTTCTAATATTCTGTTCAATCTTATTGAAAATGCGATAAAATACGGTGGAAATCAAATTAAGCTATCGGTTGAGGCCTCACCGGAGATTGTCCGGGTGGTTGTTGAAGATAACGGACCTGGCATTGAACCCAAATACCTGGGTAAGATCTTTCAGAAGTTCTACAGAATCCCATCGCCGGAGCCTTTCAACATTAAAGGCTATGGGCTCGGATTATATTATGTAAAGAATCTTGTCAGTGCCCACAAATGGAAGATATGGGTAGAGAGCAAATTATCTGTGGGCTCTGGCTTCATTATTCAGATCAAAAGAACATAAGTATATGGACAGACCACACGTTTTATACGTTGAGGATGATGTGGCACTGGGTTTTGTCACACGTGACAGCCTTGAACAAAAGGGATACAGAATCGTCCACGCAACAGACGCGGAACAGGCACTGGATTTCTTTAAATCAAAATCGTTTGATATTTGTATTATCGATGTGATGCTTCCAAAAATGGATGGATTTACTCTGGCCGTCAAAATCAGGGAACAAAACAAGCATATACCTATATTGTTTCTAACAGCGTTATCATTGAAAGAAGACCGTATCAAAGGTCTTAGCATTGGAGGTGATGATTATATCGTCAAGCCTTTTAGCATAGAGGAATTGATTCTTAAAATCGAAATCTTCATGAAGAGGAACAGAATTCATGGGATTGACTATCAAGCAAAAGAAGTGATCCAGCTTGCAGGTTATCGGTTTTTCCCAGATCGTATGCTCATTGAGTGGAAAGGAGAGAAGCAGGTACTTACCTATAAGGAGTCGGAACTCCTGCGTTTTTTTATCGAGCATGCCAACAGGATCGTCAGGCGGGAGGAAATTCTTACTGCGGTCTGGGGTGATGATACGCTTTACCTGAGCCGGACGCTGGATGTATTTATCAGCAGGTTACGGAAGTACCTATCGAAAGACACGTCAATCGAACTTAAGAACGTTCATGGCATTGGATTCCGATTATCATTACTGTGAACACTTCAGACTATATTTCCCCTAAAATCAGGATAGTGAGTTAAGCTAGATTTGACTCAGACTGAGGTTAAATTTGGAGGATTAAA
>JAQUQD010000023.1 GCA_028716265.1 Bacteroidales bacterium
GCTCATGTCGGCATTGCCTTCCTGGAAGGGGATATCCCACTGGATGGGCCATACGCGGACGCTGTCTGCTGGCATATCGTAACTCCCACGGGTGGCCAGCGCCGAGGTGGTTTCGGCAGCAATGAAGTTTTGACCCGGAAACAATCCCGGAAACTGGGCGAAATTTTCCTCATGGTAGTTGTATCCGATCAGATCCAGTGCTTTCGAACGGATAAGATAATTCTCCGGTTTTGGATCGTTACACGCAGCGGTGATGGGCCGGGTGTCATCCAGGTTCCTGACGATGGAGGCCAGTTCCCGCGCGATCCTGGTTCCCGATGTATCCCACTGTTCCATGATCTCGTTGCCGATGCTCCAGATGAACACGCTGGGATGATTGCGGTCGCGCAGCACCAGATCCTCCAGATCACGGCGATGCCACGCGTCAAAGTCATCACCGTAATCGAACGGTGTCTTATGGATTTTCCACATATCAAATGCCTCATCCATTACGATAAATCCCATCCTGTCGCACAGGTCAAGCAGCTCAGGCGCGGGAGGATTGTGTGATGTCCGTATTCCATTGCATCCCATTCCCTTCAGTAGTTCAAGCTGCCGCTCCAACCCGCGGGTGTTGATTGCGGCTCCCAGGCAACCCAGATCGTGATGATTACATACTCCTTTGATTTTGAATTGCTTACCATTCAATAAAAAGCCACGGGAACTGTTAAATTCGAACGTCCGTATCCCAAAGGGAGTCATGTATTCGTCAAGGACCTGATCCCTGGAAAGTAATGTGGTGACGACCTGATACATCGTCGGATCATCAACCGACCACAGTTTGGGATTGGTCACATCCAGGGTTTGTTTGACCTCACTGCCGGAAGTGCCGATCAGGATCCCGGGAGAGGTCACTTCGGATACCAGTTGGTTATTGTGATCGTAAATGCCTGACCTGACCGAGATCTTGACCGATGTGCCCGTGGTGTTACGGATCCGGGTGCTTATTTCGACTCTGGCATTGTTTTCTGTCACCGATGGTGTTGTGACAAAGGTTCCCCAGTGGTCAACGGCGATCGTGCCCGTTTTTACGAGCCACACGTTCCTGTAGATCCCTGATCCGGAGTACCACCGGGAGTTTGGTTGTTGCGAGTTGTCAACCCGCACACTGATTACATTCGGCTCATTGCCGAACTGAAGGTGAGGAGTCAAATCATACCTGAACGAGGAATAACCGTATGGTCTTTTTCCCAGGTAATGGTCGTTGATCCAGACCTCTGCCATGCGGTACACTCCGTCGAATTCAATGTAGATGTTCTTTCCCCTGTCGGAGGGGGGAAGGTAAAACGTTTTCCGGTACCATCCGATACCACCGGGCAGGGCTCCTCCCCCCGGAGTGGCAGGATTTTTAATATCAAAATCTCCTTCAATGCTCCAATCGTGTGGCAGGTTCAATGTTCTCCAGACTGAGTCATCAAAGGACACCGCTGATGCTGCAGGACGGTCTCCGGGATTGAATTTCCAGTCCCGGTTGAAACGATCCCTGGTTCGCATGGTGGAACCGGATATCGGCAAGGTATCAGGAAAAAAAGTCTTCCGGATGAATGCCATTTTTTTGAAATAAAAGTCTTCCGGGAGTCCATGCCCACTCTCGGGGTAGACGATGTATTGTTTTTCAGATTTCACCTGGTTGTATGCAGCAAAGTTGATATGGGGCGGACAGACATCGTCGGCGAGCCCGACTCCCATGATCATGGGTGCATTGATCCACCCTGCCAGGTTTTTAATGTCGATATAGCTGAGTGTGTTGTATACGTCTTCCCATGTTTCCTTTTTTTGTTCCACGACCAGGTTGATGAACTCATTCCCGGGCCAGGAGGCTATCTTGAAGTAATCTTCAAAGTCGGAAAGGAAGGGCACCTGGGGTGCGCAAGCCCTGATCCGGTTGTTGCACAGGGCCGCTGTTGCAAAGGTGAGCGCTCCTCCCTGGCTGGCACCTTCCACTGCCACCCTGGTGGTGTCTACCTCCGGCCGGGAGAAGAGGAAATCCACTCCGCGGACGCAATCCATGTAGCCTCCGCGGTAAATATACATCTCCTTATCATCAATGAAATGCTGCAGAAATCCAGGGAATCCCGGATTGACATGGTCTTTGCTGTTGCCATGGCCCCGGATATGAAGGCCGAATCCGATGAGGTCATCACCATAATCAACATATTCCGGGAGAATGACACTCGAGTATCCATGCACCTGCATTACTGCGGGATAGGTGCCCGGAGCGGCTGGCACCGAGTACCATCCGCGGATGAGGATATTGCCCAGCGACCGCATTTCAACCAGATATACGTTTCGCCGGGAGGTGCACAACGAGTCGATCCTGATCATGTTGAACCGGGGATCAACAGCCTTCAGCTCCCTTTTGGCGCGGGCCCAGTAGTCGTCAAAGTCCGGGCGCGGATCAGGTGGGCTGTAGATCTTTTCAGGCTCATACCCGAACATGAAGGATGTCTTCTTGGTAGATGAAGCACCCTTCAGGCTTACGAAGACCTTGTAAAAACCGGGTTCCGGATTGGGAATAATGAAACTGACCGAAGCCTTTTTTTTGGTCTTCAGTTTTACGGCCTCTTCCTGGCTGAAAATATCCTCACTAAAGTCCGACACTACATGGATCCCGATCGTCCCTTCAAACGGCCGGTGCAAGGTATTGGTCAGGGTGATGAGGATGACCACATCCGAGGAGCCTTTCAGGATACGGTCCGGTTCAGTGAAGATAGGTTCGATCAGGATGTGTTCTGCCGGCCCGTGTGCGGTTAGGAGGATGGGCTCTCCGTATATGCCTCCGTCACCATTAAGGTCGAAGACCCTGACGGCCAGGGTATTGGGTTGATCCCACAAGATCTTTTCGGCAGGTATTGAATAATTTCGGACAACATCCCATTGGGAGATGTAATTGGGTGGGAGTTCACCTGAGCCTGCCAGAAATTCACCATTCAGATAGGTGTAGTCCACATCGTCGATTTTTCCCAGCTGCAGCAAAAAGCCGCCGTATTCCTCGGCATCGGCCCTGCATGTCGACGGGATGACAAACGTGGCACGGTACCATGCAAAACCGTCATAACCCGGGAATCCCTGCCTTTCCCAGACCTCTCCGGGGGCAATGCTGTTCCATTCCGCATCATTCAGTGAAGGGGATGCCCATGACGGATCATCACCGGTTTTGAATTTCCATTGCACGGGCAGCAGATCCTGGGCAAAACATTGGCTGGTGAAGGTCAGCACCAGTAACCAGTAGAGAAATCGTTTCATCGTGTTGTTATTTCGTAATATATTGATTTACAGACTTGAAAGATCAATAATCTGTTCGGTGCCATCGTAGGTGATCACTTTGTCGGGCACTCCCGTGAGGTCCATTTTCTCCGGTTTCAGGGGGGTGACCACAATGACCTGAATGGTCCGGTTCCGGAGCATCCCTTCAAAAGCGCCCTCACAGCGGCCAATGGTCAGCATTTTCCGTGACTCGCTATAATGAAAGGGGATGGTCGCAAAAGCACCCTTTTCGTAGTTATAGTTGGTGTCTTCATCTTCATACAGGACAAATTGTCCGTCACGGCCGGTGAAGACGAACAACGTGAGCGGGTCGGCCGGTTTCTCTCCGGTATACTGGATCTCAGGTCCCAGGGGAAGGATGGCTCCTTCCCTGACAAAGACCGGTATATGATCCAGGGGCGAGGGGACCATGATGGTTTGCCCTCCCGGGTAATGCATGCCCGTGAAGAAGTTGTACCAGCCGGTCCCGGCGGGCAGATATACTTCGCGGGAGCGCACCTTGTACGCGCATACCGGATTGATCAGCAATCCCTGTCCGAACATGTACTGATCCCTGATATCGAGCACACGGGGATCTGCGCCGAAGTCCATGGCCAGCGGTCGCATCATGGTGTAGTCGTTGAGCCATGTATGACCGGCAAGGGAGTAAATATACGGCATTAGCCTGTAGCGCAGGTAGTTGAATTTCACCATGGCCTGGTAGGCAGGATGGTCGGCGGGCGCGGTATGGTAGATCTCCCGGTAGGGGTATTGTCCATGCGAGCGGAATATGGGGACAAAGGCTCCAAACTGGTGCCAGCGTGTCATGAGCTCCCTCCACTCTTCCAGCGTTTCCCCCGCAGCGTCGTAAAACCGGCTTTCCACGGCAAAACCACCGATGTCCATAGTCCAATAAGGGATCCCGGATATGCAGAAGTTCAGTCCGCAGGGGATCTGGGCGGCCATGTCGTGCCAGCGGGCGGCTATGTCGCCGCTCCAGTTGGAAGCTGCGTATCGCTGCAGGCCGGCAAAGGCGGAGCGGGTAAGGATGTATACCCGCTGACCGGGATTGACGCGGCGCTGGCCCTCATATACGGCCTGCGATTGGCCGAGAGAATAGGCGTTGAAGTACATTGCTGCAGGACCCAGTGCAGTGGGATCCATCAGCGACTTGCGCTCGTCCATGGGAAGATTGGAACAGATATCCGGCTCGGTGGCATCCAGCCACCATGCGTCCACCCCCTTGCTGTAAATGCTCGTGTTGATCTGCTCCCAGAAAGCATTCTGCGCCTCCGTGTTGTATGCGTCATAAAACGTGGAGACATATCCCAGCCAGTCTTTCCTGTCCTTCTCGATATTGAGCTTGTATAGCCAGCCACGACTGTCCATGGCTTCATAGTTGGCTGTCCCTTTATAATATTTCGGCCATACCGAGATCATCAGGTGGGTATTCAGCGAATCGTGCAGGGTGGCCATCATTCCTGCCGGATCCGGGAACCGTGAAGCCTCAAACGCATGATCGCCCCATTTGTCGATGGGCCAGTACTGCCAGTCAAGGACAATGTTGTCGATCGGTATCCCGCGTTTCCTGTATTCCCGGACCACCCCTAGCAGTTCTTCCTGTGTCTGGTACCGCTCGCGGCTCTGCCAGAATCCCAGGGCCCATTTGGGCATCATCACGGCCTTCCCGGTAAGGGTACGGTAACCGCTGATCACATCATCCAGGTTCTGTCCGGCAATGAAATAGTAGTCGATCTGGTCAGCCACCTCCGAGGTAAAGGTGATCCGGTTTTGCTCGGCGGCCGGCAAAGGGGAAAGATGTTTCAGTGCGATGAACGATTCTCCGCCGTCGGGGATCCAGTCGATCTTCAGGGAATAGCGTTTACCTGCTTCCATCGGCAGATCGAACCGGTTGGAGCAGGTGTTCCAGCATTGGCGCCAGCGATCGTACAGAAGGACTCCGCCGATCCATAACCTGGCATAGCCCGCCGAGGTGAAGATGAACTTGTGTACGCCCGGTTCTTTTGCCTCCATGGCTCCTTCCCAGACAACAGCCCCTTCCCCCAGGTTGAATCCTTCGGGCAATTTCACCAGGTCGGGGATGAACTGGTAATTGATCTCTTGTTCCTTTCGTGTTGTAAAAACTTTTGTCGTATCGTTCCTGTCCGTATAGATGGCCGTAAGCCCTCCCTCTGCCCCGTCTTTGTCATACAGCTTCAGTCCTGACAATTCCTGCGGCTCACGTGCGTCACCGAATTTGGTCCTGGAATAATTATCCCACAGGATACCATAGTTCTTTGTGGAAACCAGGAAGGGAACAATTGCCTGGGTGTTGTACTGGAAGAGATCGGCATCCTTTCCTTTCAGGTTCATGTAGCCGGTCTGGTTGGATCCCAGCCCGTACAGGGATTCGTCGCCGGGGGACTCGAACTGCTGCCGGATGGACAGGTAGTTCTTATTATTTAGCGACACGGTTTCAAAAGACTTCCCGCCTCCCTGCTTTTCGGCAAGGTATACGTTTCCCGCGGGATCGCAAAAGATGACTTCTCCGGTTGCCGGCTCTATCCGGGCCTGCAAAGCGGAAGTTTTCAGCATGATCCCACCTTCCTGTTCCACGATGTCAAAGCCGGTGGCAGATGACAGCGTATCCAGTATGATAAGGCTTTTTGCCCCGCTGAACGCATCATCGGGCAGGGCAGTAACACGAATGATGTGATCCCTGATCACCTGAAGCCTGACGGCATGGGCGGGCTGGTTTTCAGTTTTCTTAACGTGGATGATCAGTCCGTCGGGGATCTTTTCATAAGATGCTTTCTGACAGGAGATTATAAAGAAAGGAATGGTAAGGATGATAAAATAATGAAGGATGGCGCTTATGCTTTTCATATCAGTAAATCATCAGTTTTTTGGTAAATAGTGTGTCTTTACCTGTGAAAACACACAGGTACAATCCGGGTGTCAATGGGATCGGGTACTCCCTTTCCAGTTCCTCACCCCTTCTGCAAAGATAAACATATAGGATTCTCCCACCCATATCGCTGATTGTTAATTTATTAATGTTAGTTGGGACCCCGCTGATCTGGAAGTGGCCGTGAACGGGATTGGGAGAGAGGACAATGGAATCAGCGGGTAGCAGCGGAGGGATCCCGGCGATGTCCTCGTTGATGACCAGTTCCTTGTTACCCGGTTCCACCAGGATGAACGTGGTGGAGTAACGCGGTAGTTTGATTTTGATCTCTTCACCAATAAGACTGGATAGCGCCTCAATAGATTCATAGTTGCCGGGACCGCCTGCCACGCCAGGATTGCCAATATCGTTTACGAAAACCTTTCGTGAGAAATCTTTTCCGTCCCCTGTCAGCGTATACGTGTAATACCGGTCTCCGAACCCAAAATCCTGGATGTTCAGCCGCGTCACAATATCGTATGTGGCCTTGTTTACCATGGTGACAGCCACCTGTCCTGACGAAAACGCTGTTGGGTAGGCCACCACGTTGGTATCTCCCCGTTGCGTCATGTTCAGCAGGACATCACCTGTGAACCGGCGCTGATAATACAGGTGGTAAAAAGCAGGCCTCGGTGCGTACTGGACAACTCCGGGCTCGTTGCCGTATGAGTACATTCCGTGGTCGTTGCCGTTGTCCCAGCCATTGGCCAGGTCCCAGCGCAGAGCGGCGCCGTAGCCGGTTTTCATTGCCTCACCGGTCACCAGCACGGCGTGCATGCCGTTGGCATGCGAAACGGGCTGGTTGGAGCCGACGGCAAAGATATTATATTCCGTCAGCGCCACCGGCAGGTGGGGCATGCCTGCTTTATCCACTTCGGCATAGACGTATTCCTTGAATTTGCCGGTACGCCTGTATGAATTCAGGATCGTTGCGATGGCTGAGTTCTGGTTCCAGGGAGTAAAGTAACTGTGCACGACATAAAAGTCGGCCTTATCGCCTGCGCTGGCAGCCACATCCCTGTTCCACGTTGAATTTTCCCAGCTGTACGCATCCAGCATCACCACGCCGATACGGATATCCAGGCCGAGCTCCGCCGCAGCCATCTTCATGCTGTCGATGAATACCCGGCAATGTTGTCCGTAGAGTGTCCCGTTGATGTATTCCGGCTGGCCGTCCTGGTTCAGTTCCGTGTCGATGCGGTAGCCGGCTTCCCAGTTTCCGTAGACCTCGTTGCCGATCTCCCAGAATTTGGTGCGGCCGTTGTCGTACCGGACCCAGTCGGCTGCCATGTGCGCTGCTGTGGCTACGGGTGCAGGGCCGGTACCATAACGGGCATATCCGTAATTGACGGTCAGCATGCCGGTCACATTCGTTTGATAGAGGATCCGGTAAAAGGAATCGATGTGCATGGTCCAGCTTTCCCAGGAATTGGGGCGTATGCCATACCAGGGTTGAAAGGGCTTATCGCGGCCGGCCAGTGTGTCCGGGATATCCACGGGCCGGTCATCGGTGACTCTGTTCCAGAAAAACTCATCCGATACGGAGCCGGCTGGCCCCCGCAACACACCCATACGCCGGTCCCGGATGTGCTTCATCAGGAGTGTGTCGTCGGACATGCAGCCGGTCCACAGGTTTGCATTGTCGCCGAACAGATAGGCTGGCACACAGGTGAGGGTGTCATGGAAAAGCACTTTCAGCGACGCTTTCACTGGTTCCGTGGTTTGATCTTTGTCAGTATACGGCGGGCTGGAGAAGACCGCCGGCCTCCATTCGTTCAGGAAAAAGCCCTGGTCCTGTCCCAATACCCCGGCCATATTTACAGCGAGCAGCAGGGAAATGATGAATAATGGGTGTGGTCTTTTCATGTTCGTTATGAATGTACCCCTAAGGCTGTGTCAAAATGCATGATTTTTTATTAAACAACGGAGATCACTGAGGAATGCGAATAACACAGAGGGATGATAACGAGTCATTTAAACTTCGTGATCTCCGTGAATCCTCCGTGCACTCCGAGGTTAAATTGTATTTTTTATGCACCCTCTGGGTAAAATGGGTAAAATTCCCCAAATGAATAAAAAAAAGCCTGGTCCGATGCTCCGTTGCCTTTGCATGAACCAGGCAGCCAACCAGTCAACCTAAAACTGAGTCGTCATTATTCTTTAATAAATACAATGTTGTCGAAATAGACCGTATGACCTTCCTCGTACATCTGGAATGTAATGTTGTTCACTGCAGTCTTGTCGATGGTCGGATAGTCGATGAGCAGATCGTACTTGTAATAGGTCCAGACGTTGGCCGGTATGACCACATCCACTTTCTGATCCTGCCAGTTGATCCAGAACTGCATTTTCTTTTCCACATCGGCTCCCTTGATCCAGAAGGTGAAGTAGCGGTATTCGGTCACATTGATAGATCCACCGTTTCCGAGCTGCAGTCCTCCCCAGGTTCCTGCGGGGTCATATGCAGCTTTCATGGAGCTGGTTCCGGTCACCACGTAATCGGATGAAGGCTCGAATGTACCGCCCCACGACCAGCTCTCAAAACCGTTCATCAGCGCGTCCGTGAAGACGGGCAAGGCTTTGTCGATATTAATGAAGATCAGGTCGGTGGTCCTGTCCCCGGCAGGGCTGGTCAGTACCAGCCTGCATTTGGTCAGTTCAGTGGAGGGCATTTTGATGACCGCGGTATTCAGGGAGGAGGACACGATCTGTGCTTCGTCTGTACTGCCTTCGAGAACCACCTTTGAACAGACGTCAAGGTTGTTGCCGCTGAGTGTAATGGTGCTTCCTGACTGAAAATCGGTCGGGAAGGCGCTGTTCACGATGGAGTAGGCCAGCACGTCAAATGGCACGGTCAGCGTCTTGCCGTCCACATTGGTAAGGATGATGTTTTGCTGACCGCGGAAGGCTGTATCGGGAACGCGGAACAGGATGCTGGTTTCGGTGTTCAGGTTCGGGTTGATGACAGCCGATGCGTTATTCAGGTCGAAGACAATGCTCACCATCTGACCAAGACCCTGGCCCCTGAGGGTTAGCATCGTTGTGGTCGGACCTGCCGTTGGGGCTATGGATTCAAAGACCGGCGTCCCGGCAGGGACATCGGGGCTTCCGTCCGTATCCTTTTTGCAACCGCTGAAGATCCACACCGTGCTGAGCATGATGAGGAGCAGTGCTGAAATTGTGGTTACAGATATCTTTTTCATAGGGTATGCGTTTTAAGATTATTGATAGTAAGGTACCGGTGGGCCAGCCAGGGCTGGATCCTGGGTGATTTCGCTGGCAGGAATGGGCAGATACATGTATTGCTCAGTGAAGGTAACGTAAACCGGTGTACCCATTTGCCCTCTGTTCTGTGCCTCGATGATCTGTTTGGCTTTGGCAAATCCCTGACGCTGGATGTCGTACCAGTAGTCTCCTTCGAATGCAAATTCAACGCGGCGTTCCTGAAGGATGTCCTCTTTGGTGATGGAGGCTTTGGGCTGCAGGCCGGCGCGCAGGCGGACCCTGTTGAAGGTGTTCAGTGCCTGTGCGTCACTGGTGGAAGCATTATTTCCCAGGATCGCTTCGGCGTAGATCAGCAGGACGTCTGCGTACCGCTGGACCATGAAGTTCTGACCGGTATTCATGCCGATTACTTCTTCCCCACCATATTTGGCACCTGGTCCCACGACATATTTGGCTATATTGGACCGCGTACCGTTGAACTGACCTCCTTTACCGGCAGGCTGCGCCGTATCGTAGACATACCCGTTGGCCATGAATGCATTGTAATCCGCATCGCCGCCCTGGGGCTTCCAGGCAGGCATCGACCAGCCATGTTCCATGATGGTGGCAGGTCTGCGGATGTCTCCCGGTTCGAAAGCATCTTTGAAGTCCAGTGAAGGAAGGAAAAGCTCCCACATATTGGAAACATCGGTTTGCAGGTTGCTCGGACCCCGGTCGCATTGCAGCTGATTGCCCGTTCCCCATGGATTCTGCGCGAGCTGATGCTGGATGGCGAAGATCGATTCGATATTGTTGTTCCATGCGCTGGAGTTGAACATCGACTGGTAATCTTCCTTGGAGACTAGGTCATAGTAACCGGAGGTGATCACTTCCTGTGCCTTGGTGGCAGCGTTTGTGTAATCCTGAAGGTAAAGGTACAGTTTTGCCATCATGGCCTTGGCGGCCCAGGTGGTTAATCTTCCGGAGACATCGCTCGTGGGAAGGCCCGCTTCGGCGAGTTTCAGCTCCTCCAGGGCATACCTGAAAACATCTGCCTTCAGGTAACGGGGGATGTCGTAGTCTCCTGACAGGGCAATGGCACCCGGATCATCCACGATGGGGACGTCGCCCCATACGCGGGCCAGATAGAAATAGACCACGCCCCTCATGTAATGGCACTCGGCAATGGCAGGATCCAGGAAGGAAGCATCGCCACCCAGACTTTTCTTCATTTCGAAGGCCTGAAGCAGCGAACCTGACCATCCCGCCACCTTGTAGAAGGATTTCCAGCTGTCCGCTACCAGAGCGTTTGTTGATGACAGGGTAAAGTTGACAAACGCGGCATAATCCCCGTTGGAGGGATAGCTGAAGGCATTGCCTGCCATCACATCGCCAATGTCGTCCATGGCGCGGCTAAGGAAACCATGCCATGGCAGGCCGCTGTACAAAGTACTGGTTCCGGCCCGTACCTCATCAGCCGTGTTATAGTAGTTGTCGACCGTCGTGCTGTCGAGGGATTCACGTTCGGTAAACTCTTTCTGGCACGCCCCCAGTGTGATAAGAGCTAGGGCCAGCGTATATGAGATTATTCTTTTCATTGTTTTAGGATTTTAGAGTGAGTGATCCGTTTCTTTAGAATTTAACATTGACACCGAATGTATAAACGCGTGGGTTGGGAAAGTGCCCCTGGTCCACGTTCATGAGCAGGATCGTGTTGTTGAACGCTCCGATCTCCGGATCATATCCTGAATAGCCGGTAAAGGTGTACAGGTTTTGTCCTGAAAAATACAACCTCAGGTTGGTCATTTTAATATGTTCTATCCATTTCTTCGGCAGGCGGTAGCCGATGGTTAGGTTCTGGATGCGCAGGTAGGAACCGTCTTCCACATACCTTGTCGAAACATAGGTATTGTTCGAGTTGGTGGTGGTGAACCTGGGCAGGCTTCCATTCGTGTTGGTCTCAGTATACCTGTCCGAAACTGTTTCAAGCTGGTTGTAATAAGTGTTGTCCATCTTTTCCAGCTGCCATTTCAGGAAGTTGTAGACATCGGCTCCGTAACTTCCCTGCAGGAACAGGGATACATCAAAATTATAGAAGCTGAAGTTGTTGGTGAAGCCGAAGGTGAATTCAGGGATCGGGCTTCCGATATAGGTCATGTCTGCCTCATCGATCTTTCCGTCCGGTTTACCGGTCCGGTTTCCCTCTTCGTCTTTGCCATCGATATCCTTGAACCGTACGTCGCCCAGCCAGGTATGTGTTTCATCAACGGGAAAACCAAACTGAGGCAATGCATTGTCAAGATCTTCCTGGGTGCGGTATATGCCATCGTAAATAAGCCCGTAGAAGGAGCCAACCGGATGACCGGGGGCTGTCAGGGTGAGCGTATACTGGTCATAGTACACTTTTCCCGCCAGGGTAGAAGCTTCATTCAGCAACTTATCCAGTTTATTGTTGTAACGGGAGAAAATAAGGGAAGCGGTCCAGTTAAAATTTTCTTTCATGAAGATATAGCCATTCAGGTTGAGGTCGATCCCCTTGTTGGTCATCTGGCCCACATTTCCGATGGGCGCCTTCAGGTCATCCCAGTTCGAGCCAATACCGAGGAAAGTTGGGCCCGTAGTGAACAGCAGCATGTTGGAGGTGGTCTTCTTGTAAATGTCGATGGACGCCTCCAGCCTGCTTTTGAAGAAGCCGAGGTCGACACCCAGGTTGGTGGTGATCACTTCTTCCCATCCCAGGTCGGGATTGGCGATCCCGTTGATAAAATTGGTGACGGACGTACCGATGGTCCCGAAGCCAACAGGCCCCGGCCAGAACATCACGCCCGATGAATAGGGAGGATTCTGTGCCCCGCTGGGCAGATTCTGGTTGCCTACTCCGCCATAACCAAACCGGATCTTCATGTAATTCATGACATTTTCAAAGGAGGCGGCGAACTTCTCGTTGGTGACCGTCCAGCCTACGGATACTCCGGGGAAGTAACCCCATTTGTTGTCGGGGTGGAAATTGGAGGATCCGTCAGCCCTGAAACTGACCGACAGGGAGTAGCGGTCGTCAAAGGCGTAGTTGGCCCTGATAAAATAGGATTCCATTGCCCAGTTGTTCTTGCCTCCGCTCAGCTCCCAGGAGGATTGGGTGGTGCTGCCAACGTTCAGGTCGATGATGTTGTTCTGCAGATCGAGTTTTTTACCCGTGATCTGTTCCCAGTACGAATATTGTGCTTCGTGACCTGCAGTCGCACCGATAAAATGCCTGTTGAGTTTCTTGGTATAGTTCAGGTAGTTCCTTAAAGCCCAGTAGTAGGAGTTCTGGCGGTTGTCATACAGCTGGCTCTGCTGGATACGGGTGCCGATATCTGCGGCGAGCTGATAGGCCGTGTTATTCTGAAGATTCAGGCTGTAAGACACCTCATTCTTAAATGAAAAATCTTTCAGGAATTTGAAGTCAGCATATAGGTTTCCAAATGCCTGTTCTCTCATGACGGTATTTCCGCGGGTTTCAGCCTGGGCGACAGGATTGTCTTGGTAGTACTGCACCCCGCCGATGATATCGCCTCCACCCCAGCTGTCGTCAATTTCTTTCACCGGGATCAGTGGGCTTTGGATCGCTGACAGCCAGATGGTGCCGGAGGGCGCGTTATCGGTAAGGGCTACGTTCTGGTCGCTTCTGAGCACGTTGGCACTCATGCCGATATCCAGCCACTTTTTGATCTGGTGGTCAATGTTGAACCGGCCCGAATACCTCTTGAAGTTCGAACCGATCACGGTACCTTCCTGGTTCAGGTAGCTAGCGGATATATAGTACGAGGTTTTTTCTTTGGCTCCTGAGAAACTGATCGCATGGTTCTGGGTCAGGGCGTTCTGGAAGATGGCCTCCTGCCAGTCAGTTCCCGGACCGAGGAGCGAAGGATCCTTGAATTCCTCCGCAGGTTCCAGTCCTACCAGGGGCATGACTTCGTTCTGATACGTCGCAAACTGGGGCAGATCCATCAGGTCCAGTCTTGTTGGAATTTGTCCGACACCAATCGATCCGTCGTAGGTCACCTTGCCGTCAACAGATTTGCCTTTTTTCGTTGTGACCATGATGACCCCGTTGGCGGCCTGTGAGCCATAGATGGCCTGTGCGGAAGCATCTTTCAATACATCGATGGATTCGATGTCGTTCGGACTGATGCTTGCCAGAAAGCTGTTGCCAATCTGGCCGTTGCCACCTCCCATCTTGTCGTACCCGAAGCTGTTTACCGTGTTCGTAGTGAATGGAACACCGTCAATAACGATCAGGGGATCATTGCTGTTGATGGACGTCAGCCCCCTGACACGCAGGGCAACACCGCCACCGGGCTGACCGCTGTTGTAAGTGACCGTCACGCCCGACAGCTTCCCCTGCAGACCCTGGTCCACCCCGGTGATCTGTAGATCCTTGAGTTCTGTCGTTTTTACAGAGGAGATGGCCGATGTGACCTCACTCCTTCGTACAGTCCCGTACCCGATCACCACCACTTCACTCAGGGAAGTCAGCGCCGATTTCATGGTGATCTCCATAGGCCCGGCAGATATGGGCACCTCCTGTGACTCCATACCCACAAAGCTGATCTCCAGCATGGTGGCCGTGACAGGTACCTGTAAGGTGAATTTTCCGTCCATATCGGAAATAGTGCCTACATTGGTGTCTTTGACCTTGATCGTGGCACCGGGCAGCGTCGCATTGTTTTCATCATATACGGTCCCTGTCACAGTTCTAGTCTGCTGTGCAAAAACCTGTGATGACAGTACCAGTGCAACGACTACAATTAAAGCAAATGCTTTGAGTAATTTTTTTTGCATAACTGGTTTGGTTTTAATACTTCAAAGTTAGACCTTGACCTATACGATATATTAATACTTTTTTATCTCTTTGTTATAGAAATTTGCTTAAGGGAAAAGATTTTATTTAGTTGTAAAACCAGACACCACACATTTAACATATTGATAAACAGTAAATAAGATGAAGGGTTATTGTATCAATGAAGCGAAAAAAAAATCAGAGGAATCATTGTATTAATTTACTGAATACAGAAAATCAGGAACATAGATCATCCCTGCACCTTTCAAGAAATTCCCCTAAAGTTAACACTCTTTAAGCAGAATTGTACACATTCCACGGTAAAATTTTTCAAATCAGCATGCATTATCCATCATCTGCTGAATGACGACCCTGAATTCAGGGAGCAGATCGATGACGGTTTTGAGATCGAGGCAATGATGATACGTTAAATTTCAAATTCCATTCACCAAAATTCCTTTCTCCTTTCTCCTCTCTTTTTGCCCGGGTAATGGGTTTTTCAAAAAATGTCATATATTTGTCAGTGAACTTAATTCCCAGCACCATGAAAAAATATTTCAAACCCCTGGCTTGGATTTTTTCCATTATCGCCATTGTGATGATGGTGATCGGTATTATCCTTGGACTTACAGGCAAGCCCTTGATCAGTGTAAGTGGCTACACCTGGTATTTTGCAGCTGCCAACTTTATTCTCTTCGCTATCCTTTTTTACCTGGCAGGTACACCTTACAAAACCGAGTAACGGACAGATCGCACCTGTTTCTGTTGCGTTATTCTTTCGACGATAGTATTCCCCACTTACGATTATTAGCGTAAGCTAGCCTGTATTTTCTCTTCCCTCGCCCCATAGTTCTCATTCGCTGCTCTTTACAACCCGGTAAATTAAGTATTTTTGCATTTTTCTTACTTTCCGGGTTGGATTTTCCTTTGATCAGTACCCAGGATCCATTTCATTTTTCAAACTTGAAAACAACACTCTTCACGGTGACCTGACGGATTCGGAATTCTCCATCGAAATTCTTTCCGAACTGAAGATTTCCGCAAGTAGAATTTTTTTATCTTTGTAGTACGCAGATTCATCAAATCTATTGATTTCAGCGCCGGGGAGGACGAAAACCGTTACCAGAGTAGTCATTTTATACAAAACACATCCTTATGATCGCTTTATTATTCATTTCCCTGCTTGCCATCCTGGCCGGTACCCTGTTGCTTGCAAAGGAGAAGAAAGAACAGCTTGGAAAAATCTTTTGCTGGATCTCATGGTTCTTTATTGCAGTAGGCTGTCTCCTGTTCATTGTTTCCGTCATAGGTGGGATCTGCCGCGCCACTCACGGCTGGAAACCGGGTCAGCCCTGCTGCCCACAGGAAATGATGATGAAAGAATGCAAACCTGGAATGCAAGCCGGCACATGCAGTCCGTATGGGGCTGGCGCCTGTATGCACATGGATAAATGCAAGCAGCACGGCGATTGCTGCATGAAACACGAAGGCAGCATGCAAAAGGAAGGTTGCATGAAACACGACAGCATAATGAAAAGATGTCACGCTCACCAATCTGGTGACAGCATTAAAATGCCCTGCCCTAAGGAAAAGGAAATGAAAGTTCCTGAATAAAAGGATTTAATTAAAAATTTTCGAAAATGAAGAGAGTCGCCCTGAACCGGAATGACCGGAGGATTATGTATTTGTTCTCGACCTGGTTAACCTTTGCCGTTATTTTCTCTATGTCTTTCACCGTCCCACCGGATGATCCCCCGGTTTCTGCCGGTCAGGACGCCACCATCTGCGAGGGGCAGAACTATCCCCTTGCGGAGGCCTCCGCTCCGAAATCTGCCCGCCTGCTCTGGACCACCTCGGGGACGGGCTCTTTCAACAAGTCCGCCATCCTGAACCCAACCTACAAGCCCAGTACAAAGGACGCCGTTGCCGGATCGGTCACCCTGACCCTTAAGGTCACGGGCCCGGAAGGCCAGCCGGATACCATCTGCAGCATGGTCCTTACTATCATACGGTCACCCAGGGTGTACGCAGGGGGTGGGGACGCCATACGGCCGGGGGAAAGCTACATGCTTTCGTATTCAACGGCGGAGAATCATACCGAACTCACCTGGTCAACCTCGGGTACGGGATTCTTCAATGATTTCCACGACCTTCATCCCACCTATACACCCAGCGCAGAGGATATCCGGTTCGGCTCCGTGACCCTTACCCTGACCGCCAAAGGCAAGGACAATTGCCCGCTGGCCGTATCGGAAATGGTGCTGAATATCAACTGATAAGATCAAAGATCAAAAAGCAAAGATCAAAAGTAGTTTTTCCCAATCTGACAAACTTTTAATCTTGCTATTTGCTTCTTGATTTTAGAACAGGGAAAAGGAAATATTGTACCAGTAAATATATATATATTTACATCTTCTGAAACAGAGATTGCGATAACATTGTCCTTCAGGCACATGCGGCATCGTAGGCATCAAACCTGCACTCGGACTCTGATCAACCCGGAGGTAATTCTTAAATTCATCATTCCCGTAGAAAAGTCCTGAAAAAGTTGTACCTTTAAGGTGCTTTAAATCTTAAAGACGTCAACATATGAAAAAGGTCCTTATTCTTATTTGTCTTGGCTCCTTTTGCCTGTTCTCCAGTGCGCAAAACGGGACCATCTTTGCCGAAGTGAAGGGCGATACGGCAATCCTCTGGCAAACCGAAGCGGAACGCAACTGCGCCGCCCTGTACGAGATGATCGTCACCCCGGATGATTTTCACCTTCATTGGCTTCAGCGGGATACGGGCGATGCAGTATTTTGTATCTGCTACTTCGATCTTTCGGTCACCCTTGCCTCCCTTGCTCCCGGAATGTATACGGTCGATGTTTGTCATACAGAGATCGTCAGCCCGGATACGATCTGGGATGGTTCAGCGACTTTTGTCATTGAAGGGCCGGACGCCCGTGATCCTGTCCAAATGATCGCTTCTTTTCAGAGTGAGTGCCATGGTGCGGTGGGATCAGGTGAGATCCTGGATGAAAAAACTGTCCGGCTGGGACAGAACTATCCCAATCCATTCTCTGATGTGACGTTCATACCCTTTTATTGTCCTGAAAATGACAAATGTACGTTGCGTATTTTTGATGTTTTCGGGAGCCTGGTGAGAGTGTTCGGCCTGAACGGAAATGATGGATTGCTGCACTGGGATGGCAGAGATGGCAATGGGATTCCGGTACCACCGGGAATTTATTCCTATTCGCTGAACTCATTGACGGGAGATGATTCCAGGAGGATGATCCTTGTCCGGTAGAAGGTGGCTCCTTCTGTAAAAGCAAAATGATCCATCAGAGATAATTCTTCTATGTTGGTGGATGCAGCCTCTGGGCGAACCATTTCCTGACCGACTGCATGGTCTTCTGCTGGTACGGCGGGGCCCGGCGACTGCACGTGGACCGCTCGTCGCTATCCTCCGGCGCGCCCCAGCGTATTTCAATACAATCGTTCGGATTGTACGCCATCTCAAAAGCGTCCCTCCTGCTGAGGATTTCCGCGACGGTAAGTTCCCGGGTGGAACCATCCGAACGGGTATAGCTGATGGTAAGTTCGGCAACCTTCCTTTCCAGGAGCGATTGCAAGCTTTTCCTGATTTCTTCCGGAGATCCTGATTTGAAAGGCTTGTAGTCTTTGGGTGCGCTAGCAACCCTGAGGGGAAATTCAAGTACTGCATCCATTGCGATCAGCAGCCTGAGATCCCTGTTGGGTGTCGAAAAATCTTCCCACGGTCCGCCGGCCAGGAAGATACCGTTGGCACCCGACGGCATCGGGATCACGGTTCCCGGATGCGATCGGAGATACGCTTCGCCATTGTCCACGGATCTGACGCGTACCAGAAGCTGCTCGTGGAGGGCCCGGACCAGGTCTTCCAGCGCTTCCTCCGGATTGAGTGGCTCCGCGTTGATCAACCTTTCCATCGTCCGGTAGAACTCATCTCGGCCCATGCCTCGTTGCTCCACAGAATAGGCCGCATAACCCTCCGCTGACGCCAGCGCTTCATTGCGCACCAGGGATAATTTGCCGTTTTCAATCATGACCGGCCGAAAAGCCTTAAATCCTGGCTCCCCGACGACCTCCGATGTGTTGAAGAGAAAATTCCCTTTCCAGAAACGTTTGACAGCAATGGTGTTGTCAGGCTGGGCATCCACGGCAAGCAGCAGTCCTGGTTCGTCCCTGGTCTGAGGCACCCAGCTGATAATGGTCAGCGTATGCCCGTAGGGATCGGCGAATACGGTGCCGGGACGAAGGGCTTCCCGGTCCAGTGAAACAGGGTAATAATCGGAATGTTCATCGTCGAGGGCGGTGCGTGCCGTCCCGGAATGCACGCCATCCATCATTTTCCGCACAAAGGAATTGAACGCCAGCACCGGATCGCTTTTCGGGGAAGAAGATTCGTTGGTGACCCATTGGCCGGTTTTTGGACTCCTGCCCACCCAGCCCCTGTCACAGAGATGGTAACCGAACGGGAGCCCCAGTTTCCACGCAAAATAGGCCCTCATAAAAAACGGATTGTCGGCACAGTCGGGTTCCATGATCACATGGTTCCTGCTGGCAGGATCATCTTCGCCCAGGGAAAGGTAATTCCAGAGCAAATTACGCTCCCGGTCCTGGGTCACCTCATGGAGCGCTGACCATGAAGTTTGTTCGTCGCAACCCTGGAACAACGCATTCACCCAGGCCGAATACATGGTTTCCATAGCGCCGTCCCATCCTCTTGTTGTCTTCCAGACCTTCCCCTCCCAGGAGATCTCCTGCCGGGGGGCGATTTCAAACGCCAGACTGTTGACCTCCCTGTTCTTCATGGTCAGGGTGGCTGTATACTTTCCGGCAGGGCATCCCGTAAAGTCATCCAGACGCCAGGATGGCAATTCCTCCCCGGTTTTTGTTCTCAGGGGTCCTTTATCGCCCGGTGGGCCACTGACCGTGATCTTCCCTTTGCCGACGTTCCTCCCGCCTGTGGCCAGGATACGGAAGCCCTCTCCCGGAGCCGGATTACCGGGTAGGATCAGCATGGCATATACCGGACGGTATGGTTCCTGGTCCTCTGCGACTGTATCCTGGACCGGTGGTTCGCTACCTGCAGAATCTTTTATAACTGTCCGGTTTCCCTCACAGGAAATCAGGATAAGCAACAGAAGAGGAATGACCAGGCTATGAAATTTCAATCGCATTTTAATCCTTCATCTCGTCCAATCAGATTCAATGGCTTTTGCACACATGAACAATTAACAATTGACAATTAACTACCCCCATACCACCCATGGCTTCTCACCCGTGTAATCCCTTCGGTATCCGGTGAATTCACGATCCGCCGTGCGGCAACAAAATTCCGTTCAGGATCGTGTTTCGGATCGCCTGGCAGGATGCTGCTGATGTGCACTCTGCCTGAAGAATGGATGAAATCCCCTTTTCCCAGGTGAATGCCCACATGGCTTGGCCGCTCCGCCGAACTACCGAAGAAGAGCAGGTCCCCTGGTCGCAGGTTGTCAGGGCAACAGATGTCGACCGGTTCGCCGTAACAGGCCTGTTGGGATGAATCACGCGCAAGGATGATCCCCTGGGTATAGTAGACCAGCTTTACAAATCCCGAACAGTCGACCGCTTTGCTGGATGCCCCGCCCCACAGATACGGAGCCCCCATCATCTGCCTGGCATATGCCATCAATGATGCGGCATCCGGTTCCAGGCCGCTCCACTCCTCAAAGGGAATGCAGTCAGCCTCCATGACATATCCTCTGCGACCATCAGGGAGTCTCATTTTCAAAAATCCCTTTCTGTCTGGTTTCGCTTCGAAAAGGTCACCCAGCACCAGATCAGTCACAACTTCACTCTCAGGATCAGCAGTATAATAAGCAAAGCCCGAAATAGTATGGTAGAAGTAACGGTCCGATCTTTTCCAGGATCCCATCTCCTGTTCCGTGAGCAGCTGCAATCCTTTAGCGTCCATCCATCCAAAATAATGCTCGGGTGTTTCGACACGGTAGAATTTATCCTTGTACGCTGTCACTTGAAGAGGCGTTCCCATCATGACCTGCGACACCAGTTCCGAGGTCTGGTCGGGCAGGGCGCGCATGGTTGACACCGACAGAGTAGCCAGCGCCCAGGATTTATCTGTGAATGTTTCAGCCATTTATACAAGGTTGTGTTCATCAGGAGTATCAGCTCCCCACTTTTCTTTACTTGACTTTCCTGATTCGGGCATACCCAATTCTTTCAGCACAACATAATTTTGGCGGTTTTCTGACGCCTGGCCCACAGGGTTCCAATGTGGCGAACACCCAGCAATCCGAAAGATCTTTAGTGCGAAAATTTTTATCCAGTAAAGTATATTCAGCATGGTCTCCTTCGCGAAACTCACCCCGGTAAGCCGTTTCGTAAGCCCCATCCGGAGAAACAATCACAGCGCCTACCCGTGGGCTTGGAGCATTTTTATGCAATTCGTCTACTGACCTTTTCATGGTCTCAATAGCTAGCTCCATATAAAAGCGTGGTATCTTTCTTTGATCTTTCATGGGATCTTTATGCATATTTTACCAGAGTGATTCAATGTTTTCTTCCAGGTATCCAATGATTGCTATACTATCAACAGTTTCCCCTTTTTGAATATTTTCTTTGCAGCAGCCAGTAGACCGGGATGCCGGCCAGAATCAGTGCCGTTCCGATGGCAGCTTCGCGTGGCCGGGTAATGATCGTGTTGAAGAACAAAAATAGGCAAAAAATGATGTAAAGGGCTGGGACGACCGGATATCCCCAGACTTTGTAGGGACGGTGGGCATCGGGCATCCTGCGGCGCAGGATGAATACACCCAGGGAAGTGGCCCCGTAAAAAATGAACACGGCAAAAATGATCATGTCGGTTAGCTGATCGAAGGTTCCTGACAGTACCAGCACGGAGGCCCAGATGCCCTGCCACAGCAGCGAATGGGCGGGTACGTTGGCGGCGTTCAGTTTTCCGATGCTATGAAAAAAAAGCTGGTCCCTCGCCATCGCATAATAGGGACGGGCGCCGGTAAGAATGCTGGCATTGGTGCATCCCAGCGTGGTCAGCAGGATCAGCAGGGAAATGAACAATGCACCTCCGGCACCCCAAAAACTCCTGACCGCCTCCACCGCAGCGATCTGGTTGTCGGACGCATTGATCTGCTCCAGCTGCGGAATGGATAAAAGAGCAAGATAGGTCACGTTGACCAGCAGATAAATGAAGATCACCACGAAGACACCGATCACGATTCCCCTGGGGATGTTCTTGTTCGGATCTTTGACCTCACCGCCTACGTAACCGACGGAAACCCATCCCTGGTATGCCCAGAAGGCGGCAAGCATGGCCGTGAAAAAAGAGGATACCGTAACGGTTCCCCCTGTCAGGTCACTCATGTTCATGAAATTCGCCGGGATTTTATCAATGTGGATCAGACCAAAGAATACGATCATGAACAGCCCTGCGAAGACCAGTCCCAATATGATCTTACTGGTCCTTGCGCCACTTTTCAGACCCGTGATGTTCAAGAATGTCAGAAGCAGGATCAGGAGGATGGCGGTCAGCTTCACTCCGGAATTCTGAAAGGGAAAGAATACGCCCCCAATGGTATAATCCTGCAGGGATGGAAAAAGTTCAGGTACAGAGATGATGCTGTTCAGCGATTGGGCAAAAACATAAGCCAGTGAGGAGATCGTTGCCGTCTGGATGACGGCAAAGAGTGACCAGCCGTATAAAAATGAAAAGAACCGGTTGTAAATTTTCTTCAGGTAGACATAATCCCCGCCCGTATCAGCCAGCAAACCCGCTATTTCAGCATTGCTCAGCGCGCCAAAAACAGTGATGATCCCTGCCACGATCCAGGCCAGGAGGATCCATACCGAAGAGTGGAGCTCGGCCGCCATTGGAGCGATCTTTTTATACACACCGGAACCGATGATGTTTGCAACAACAAAAATGATCACATAGGTTAAACCGAGTGTCCTGACCAGATGCCTTTGATACATCATGGGTATTCAACTGAAATGTAAACTGTCAAAATTAGCCGATTTCTGTTACTGATCCTTTGTTCCAGGCCACATAAGCATCCTCGCTTTCAATACTGCTCCGGAGCAGTATCGGAGGGTCTTGTAATCAATCCTTTGCAGTTATGACGACGGCAAAATACCCACCAGTGTATTCCTGACTGGGCATAACAACTGTTAAGGTCATACATTCTGGTTTCGACCTTCCCACGAACCAACCGCTCCGATAACTTCCTGATGTGCTGTAACTGCTTTAACATCATTATTTTATTCAGAACAGAAAAAATGACAAAGAATCCTTTTGAAGACAGACCCGTATTAAAATACCCCCTGACCTTGCACCATAATCTGGATTTGGCACCCTGTTCCACTATCCGGTATTCGATGAACATCCCCTTCATATAACGGTTAATCGGCGGATTCACCGGTTCACAGAAGCGGCTTGCTATGAAAGAATTTTCCTCAAATTCCAAAATGTGGAATGCCAGCAGAAAGTGAGTGTGGACCTTCAGGGGGGGAAGGTTATTGATGATATAATCAGGCGATTTTCTGCATCTGTTATCAATAAAATCATAACTGTAAGGTGCAACACGCAGTTGTTTTAACCATACAAAAATGTCTGGTGCACCTGCCCGGATTTCAATACAGCGGAGCAAATCCCTGCGGTGCGCGTTCAGGATATCAGGAAGGGAGTCAATAAAAAAGGATGGTATGGCTGTAGATGTTATCTTCATTACTATAAGTTACAATACCGCGCTTTACCTGAGTTGTTCGACCGATACCCTGGCTAACCAGACCTTCGGACCCCATCCCCTGTCCCCCATAGCCGTCAAGCTAATGTGTTAATATTGATTATCAACAAGATGATGTTTAAAATAAATGTGTCGGGAATCTTGAACTAAGTGATGACTTCAATAAGATCGCTGAATCGACCAAAATTTAGCACTTATGAAGCAATCAAGTAGTTCAATTGTAGCGAAAGTAACACATTTTTTAATACAATCCTTCGGCAAAAACGATATGGAAGAACTTGCAAGGAATACGTGTTTTGTAAGGAAACGGAGCAGAATAACCGGGTTTGTTTTTACCATGGCAATGATTTTTGAATTGCGGCAGCCCCGGATAGCCAGTCTGAATGAATTGAGCACAAAACTTTTTACCTATTACAGGACCATGTTGTGGAATCGCTTAAAGCTTGTAATAAGTGATTTAAAATCAACGAAATACCTCCTGACTATGCTTGGTCAGATACGGATATTTGCAATAGCACGAGCCACTAAGAAAATGAACAAATTGCTATTAGATACCTACGAAATCCTGGTAAGAAAATGCAAAAAAGAAAGAAAAAAGGACACCAAACCCCTATGGTGATTATGAGTCATCTGTCCTTAGATTGACGGCTATGGGGGCTGGGGGGTGGGGTCAGTTACTTCCGACCTCTTCTCCTGTTGAAAATTTATTTTTCCCGAAATTTAATGAATATATCGGTAAAAGTCAAATAAATAAGGAATTAACAGCGACTTATGACAGGGACAGATCAGCTGAGCCGGAGGGGAAGCAGGGAAGTACGAACAAGGAATAATGATCTCTGATCTCTGAAATAAATGAGAAATCCCAAATCTCCAAATACTGAATCATAAATCAAAAAGCCCTGGCAACAGGGCTTTTTATCGTGGTACCACCCGGATTATGAACCTTTTACATAAGTGGCTTTATATCAGTGGCTTATTCAGTCGGTTTTTGATCTCTGGTTAACCCCTGGTCAACAGTATCACCTTTTCCTTCAAGCCATTTATTCCAAATGCCAATTAAAGTACTATCTCTGATTAAATCCCTTTCAAAAAGTGTGTAAATCCCAGGAACATGAGCAAAAAGTTTAAATAAAACATCCTTATCCAACTCGAGTAAAATATACTCAATTTGTATAATAAGCATTCTGTTATCTATATTCCTGTATTCCAAGTCTTTATTTACTTGGGTTAACTCTTTAATTTGTTCTTCTAAGGACCTGATCTTATAGACAAATATCTTTTCATTATCTGGTATTGCCGTTATCTGATGACCGGCTAAAATATCAGATTCAACCAGAGCATACAAGGGTACATCCAAGGCTTTTGCAAACTCTATTAAAGTTGATATTTTATAATCATTTCTTTTCAACATCCTGTGAATAGAGGGTTCTGGTATTTTGGTTTTATCTGATAAATACTTAACAGTTAGCTTTTTTTCCTTTAGTATGCTTCTGATATTCAGTCGTATATTCATATATAACAGATAAATGTTAATAAAAAAGTATTAACAAAAAGGTTAACAATAATAAAAACGTTATCTTTGTGTCGTTGAATATCTTTATATGTCTTCACAAAAGTAACGTTTAAATCTTCAAATATTAACGATTATGGGAGAAATTATACTTACTACTAAAAGCGAACTTGCTGATACTCTGGAACAAGTTCTCAGAAAGTACGATAAAGAAAAGGCAGATAAGCAGCCTACTAAAACCTACACAGTTAACCAGATAGCTAAAGCCCTGGGAAAAGCTCACTCAACTATTAAGCGTTTGATCCGTGCCGGTGTGATCAAAACAACCCGGGACGGACTGATCCCTGAATGGGCCTTAAACGAATATCTGAATAAAAACATTTAATGCCAGGCATTGAGTGAGGGCCGGCACCCCTAAAAAGAAGGGAGCCAGTATCCATCTGGCCCCCTTCAATTTAAAATCTTGGTTCATTGAAACTCTAAACCCTTAAAACCTTTAAATATGGATGCAAATATATTACAAAAAATCCAAATTTCACACGGTATAAGTATTTTATTTTCATGCGCTTTATCCGGTGACATCATCCAACAAGAGTCTGACCAAAATTTTAAGGCACTTTCAGCGGTATCAGATTTTCAAACGGAACTTTCAGAAGAGATACGATCTGCCATCCTGGATGTAATGGACGACAGAATGAAGCTATTCCAGGAATTAGAGAAATGGATCGATGATCCTGAAAAGCTTAAGCCAGGCCCAGGGAACAAACATTTTTTGGCAAATATTGGTAACAGAATAGTTCGGGATCTCCAATGAAAGATGATATGGCCACATTTTAAAAGAAGGCCATCTTTTTAATTTATGTTATGGATGAACAAGATGTAAACCTTTCGAATAGATATAATCAGATCATTCAACATTTTATATCCATGGACGGCAAAACATTCCTGGATACAAAAAGAATTGACCAGTTAAAAGCTGGTTTACGATCAGATCCGCGAAATCCTATATTTTTTGCTTTACTCATTGAAGTGGATAAAATGGAAGCCTATATTGCTCAACTTGAATGGGATAATGCTCAACTTTTTTATGAATATTCTAAACTACAGGAGGATATTCAACAGAATGAACGCATTATTAAAGTACTAATGAAACACTTTTAATATGAAAGATCCTAAAAATGATAATTCAAACAATCAGTATATCCGTGTAGGTGATGATTATTTTAAGCTTATAACGTACACCGACAAGAATAAAAATATCATACCTAATCAATTAGCATTTCGGAAACGACAAACCATTTTAGATGATTTTAACATGGATTTTTTAAAAACAATTCCTAGATACGATTCATTCGTAAACGTACCATATAATAAAGGAGAAGTACCAATTTTCCCCACTAATTATAATTTATATTTCCCTTTTCAATATAAGCCAATGAAAGGATCCTGGACTTGGAGCGAACATTTTATTAAACATATTTTCGGAGAACAATATGAATTGGGATTAGATTATATCCAACTATTATATGAACAACCAACCCAAATGCTACCCATCCTTTGTCTTGTAAGCAAGGAAAATGAAACAGGGAAAACAACATTTGTCGATTGGTTAGTTCATTTATTTTATGGTAATGCTGTTATAATTGGAAGTCAAGATGTTCATGGAGATTTCAATGATCATTTTATATCAAAACTCATTATTGCTGTTGATGAATCAAAAATCGATAAACAAACCTCACTTGAAAAAATCAAACATTGGTCGACCCAGCAACAGGCATTTTTCCATGCAAAATGGCAGGGAAAAAGGACCATTGATTTTATTGGGAAAATTATTCTTTTATCGAATTACGAAGACAATTTTATCACTGCCAGAGATGAGGATATACGCTATTGGATTAGAAAACTACAGAAGCCAAAGGAGTATAATTTTAAAATCATTGACGATTTAAAAAACGAGATTCCTGCATTTATACATTTTCTGGATCATCGAACTCTTTCAACTAAACAGGAATCCAGGATGTGGTTTCATCCGAAAGACCTTGAAACAAAAGCTTTAGAGGTAGTACGTGAATCATCAAAAAGCTGGTTATACAAGGACCTTTTTGAATATTTCAAAGAGCATTTCAGTGAAAATGAAAACTTGATAAGCTTTAAGGCATCACCCACCGATATTAAAAGTAAATGGTTTGAAAGGAACTCAAACGTGCAGGTAAGTTACATCAGAAAAATATTGAAGGATGAGTTTAATTTACAACCTTCGGAAAAAGATGAACGTTATGTTCCTTTCGGAGTAAACTTGTCCCCGAGTAAAGTCGGCACTCCATTCACTATCGAAAAATCATTTTTCAACAATACGAAAGAGATAGTTAATACCAATGTAAACGAATCTAACCTATTAATGGACAATGTATTAGTTGAAAACAATTTACCATTTTAAATGTGTTGAAAATATGTTGAAAACAGGGTGTTGAATAAAAAAAATCCATGTGTGCGCGTGCGCGTGCGCATGTATATTATATTATATTATATATAAAATAATAAACAAAAACAGTAAATAATAGAATATCAATAAATTACAGCGTTGAAAAATTGTTGAAAAGGCGTTGTAAATCAGTCGAAAGTAGAAATAATCAACAAACCATGAAAGCACAATTGATCATTTCAAATGCCCGGTTATTTTCCAGGAAGGTAAAGGATATAAACCTAAAGGGCCTGACCGGTACGGATCATCATAACGGGATCCTCGGCAACGTTTGTTTTACCGGGAACCTGTCGATCCGTACCCGGGCGGGGGGCTGGAAAGACATCACCGGTGAACACGGTTCCCGGGACTATGAAAGCGAATATGGTTTTATCTTGGAATGCAATGATCACTAATTCCAGCCTGTCGTTTACAGAATTAGTCAGCGCTATAGTGATCACTAATTCCAGCCTGTCGTTTACAGAATTAGTTGGCGTTATAGTGATCACTAATTCCAGCCTGTCGTTTACAGAATTAGTCAGCGCTATAGTGATCACTAATTCCAGCCTGTCGTTTACAGAATTAGTCAGCGCTATAGTGATCACTAATTCCAGCCTGTCGTTTACAGAATTAGTCAGCGCTATAGTGATCACTAATTCCAACCGTATGAATGACAGACGTTTACAAAAAGTGTCCTTTGGTTTGCATTTTCCCGGGATTATGTTTGCACAAAAAAGCCATGAGAGTACGCAAAAAAAATCCCTTAAATCATACCCTGGCGTTCCGTGTAAGCGAATCGGACTACCAATCAATAGAGAAGGAAGCTGCAGCCAGTGGAATCAAAAAAAGCGAACTGATCAGAGAACTTTTAAAAATTTCAATAAATGGAAGCAATGATCAAAATTAAGCCTTCAGAGCTCGTAAAGCTTCAGGAAGCGATCAGACTATCCAACCAGTTAAAACGTTGCTCCCTGGAGCTCCTGGAAGTCCAGGGAAGTGATATCCGGATCTTATATCAGGATCCCCGTGAACTTTTTATCCTGGGCCGGATCTTTCAGCCCTTAAAACTACCCCTGCAGGCCGGCAGTATTCAGATTGAACTGGACAATTCATTTATTCAAACCATTTAAAAAACAAACATTATGAGCTTAACAGAAGAGGAACTCCGAGTAGCCAGGAGTGAAGCAGAAAACGAAAGAAGGAAACGGCATATTTATTTAATAGCGGTAGAAGAAGAACGTCGCTTACGCCTTGAAAAGCAAAAAGAGGAAAAGGAAAAGGGGAAAAAATGTCTGAATATTACGATCCTTTCAGCAGCCCCGGGAAGTGAGGCCACGCAAAGTATTATCAAAGCAGGGGAAAAGAGAGGCCATAAAATGACCGTTCTGGATCCGGCGAAACTTTACCTTTATATTTCGGACAAAGAAAACGGTTATGACCGGATCTATGATGGCTCGACCGGAACGGATAAACCGGAACGGATCAAAGCGAAAGAGATTGACGCGGTCATATCCAGGATAGGGGCTAACCTGGAATACGGTGCAACCGTCCTGGAGCACTTTAACCGGAACCTGAATATCTTTTGTACTCAAAGCGCAAACGGTATAAAGACGGCTTCTAACAAGCTTATAAGCCTGCAGCGTTTGAGCCAGGCGGGGATCCGCACACCTCAAACAGTTATCGGCAACAATATCATACATTGCTCCTGGTTGATCGATAAGATCGGCGGTCTGCCAGCTATAGCCAAAACGCTGCAGGGATCCCAGGGAATAGGGGTTGTGCCCTTGAAGGATCCGGAACAGACTAACGCAATGTTGCAGAGCTTCCACAAATCAAAGGTCAATCTACTCCTACAACAGTACATTGAAGCGGGGGCAAGGGATATACGGGTAATTGTAATTGATTCAAAGGTGATCGCTGCAATGGAACGTACTGCAGTAAAAGGATCCCTGAGGGCGAACATATCCCAGGGGGGATCCGGGCGAAAGATCGAGCTTTCCCAGGATGACCAAGATATTTGTATTAATGCAGCCAGGGCTGTAGGCCTGGCCGGTGCCTGTGGGGTGGATCTGATCAAAGACAAGGATGGATCCAGTTATATCATTGAGGTAAATTCAAACTATGGGTATCACGTCGAAACAATCACCGGCGTTGATATATCGACACCCTTAATCCAGTATGTTGAACACAATTGGAAGCGGGGCGGGTTGGCTACTGAAGGGATCGCTTCTGCAATGACGGATCCGATGATTGATTATTTTTTGTCGCTGTCGATGATGGCCGGGATCCGGGTTGCAGAGAACCTGGAAAGGGAAGAACTCAATGAGTTGAAAAATTCCATTTTGAGCTCAATTGAATCTTATAATATCGATCCTGAAACCTTTGAAAAGGATCTGAGGGAATGTTATTTTCAATAGTAAACAATCAGAAAATCAGTAAATTATCCCATATCACTGTATTTTCCTCATATTTGTAATTCAATGCCTCTTCCCAGCGTGACCGGTTAAGAACCTTACACCTGAACCAGTGATAAAATAAGAATTCATTGTAAAATGATGAAATTGTGAATGATAATATTTTCAAAATAGGATAAAAAGGTCATTTATTGACCTTTTTTGATCATTTATTGATTGTCTTAGATCGACCCAAAAAGCCCCGCAAAATCTTACGGAATTAAGCTATACCGACGTTTTTCAGATCAATTTGATGAAATATTGTTCAATAAACCTGAAAAATCGGACTTTTCACAACTGTTTGTAACCACCACTTTCGAAAATCCCTCTTCCGGATCCCTTTCAAGCTTTTTCAATTCTTTGATCTTTAATTTATCCGGGTATTTCGTGTAAACCTGGGTAACTTTCAAGCTACTGTGTCCTAAAATATTGCTGATAACATCTATCGGAACGCCCAGTTCAATGCAATGAGTTGCAAAAGTGTGACGGCTGCAGTGGAATGAAATGATCTTATTGATCCCTGCTATTTTCATTATCTCTTTTAAATGTCGGTTTGTAGGCTGGTTTGATATAACCCTGAACACCTTCAAACCCTCACAAACCGGATCCGGTTTAATCAATTCCAGGGCCTGTTTGATCAGTGGGATCCTTACAAAACGTTTACTTTTGTGCATCACCACATTTAAAAACGGTTCATTGGATCCCAGGCCTTCAATATTGGAGTATTTCAAGTCCTTTACATCCCGGTATCTTATGCCGGTATAACAGGAAAAAAGAAAGTATTGTAATACAATCTCGTATTTTCTTTTCAGGGATCCGGCCCGGTAAAGCCTTACCAGGATTTGTAATTCAGGACCGGTTAAAAACTCTCTCTTGCTTTCAATTCCGCCGGTGATCCGAAACTTCTTGTAAGTGGTGGACTTCAATAAATTCCTTTCAACAGCCAGGTTCAACAGCACCCGTATAACCTTTAGCGACTTTACAACCGTGTTGGGATTATTCTTTTTCGTACCCCTTAAAAACCGTTCATATTGCTGAAAAAAGGTATCTGATATTTCATTGAATGATAATTGCAGACGGTATGTCTTCAGCTTATTCACCTGGGATTTATAACATTTGATCGTATCCGGTGAAAGTTTACCCTTCAATAATTCAATCTCATTATCTGCAAACTGATAAAAGGAAGTTGTATTGTACTCATGTAAGTACCTTTTATCAAACTCCTCAAAGGTCAAAGGGGTATCATTTATTTTAAGGCCTGTTAGTATATCATTGGCCCGGTTAACCTGCTTTTCAATAAGCATATTTTTTGATCGGTAACAAGGATCTGATTTTTTAACGGTGATACCGTTTAAATCTTCTGGTCTAACATTGATGTTCAAAGAATAAAACCGGGCCTTATGGCCTAATATTATTCTCATGCGAATAGCGCATGTTCCATCCTTACGGATGACATCATTTCTGGGAATGATTTTAACTGAAGTTTTCATTTTGGCAAGTGTTTAAAAGTGAATTTCTGGATAACCACTGGATAACACTTATGCCAAAACATTGAAGAAAAGGGCCGGCACCCTTAAACAATCGAAATTTTAAAGAACTGAAAGTTAAATGTTTACAATTTTTGTTTTCAATCTTTAAACGTTCTCAGTGGTACCACCCGGAATCGAACCAGGGACTCACGGATTTTCAGTCCGTTGCTCTACCTGCTGAGCTATGGTACCGCTTCGGAGGCGCAAAAATAGGAAAAAAAGATCAAAGAGCAAAATTCAAAAATCAAAAATCGTATATTCGCTCTTTCGAAGCCTTTTTATTGATCTTACCGCTATGAACCTTGTCATTGATTACGGCAATACGCTGAAGAAAATTGCCCTCTACGACCGGCAAAACATGGTCTACTTCAAGCCTTTCAGGGAACTCGACGCAACCATCCTCTGTCACCACCTGCCGGAAAAGGAACAGATACGCGCCGCCATCCTGGCCTCTACCGGCAACTGCCCGCAGGAACTGATCCAGTGGCTGAACAGCTCCTACCGCTTCATCGAACTCACTGAACAGGTCCCCGTCCCCATCACCAACCGCTACGAGACGCCCCTGACCCTCGGCAAAGACCGCCTGGCCGCCGTGGTGGCCGCCCAGGAACGGTTCCCCCGCCAGGATATCCTAGCCGTCTCCGCCGGAACATGCATCACCTACGACTTCATCAACGCCTCCAAAGAATACCTGGGCGGCAGCATCTCCCCCGGTATCCATATGCGCTTTAAGGCACTGCATACTTTTACGGCCCATTTGCCGTTAATCGAAATGGCGCCCCCTCCCCGGCTTACCGGAGAAAATACTGAAGAATCCATCCTCTCGGGTGTCATGAATGGCATCGTGGCGGAAATGAACGGGATCATCCACCAGTACCGGCAGGAATACCCTGATATTAAGATAATTTTGTCGGGCGGCGATGCGAATTATTTTGAGAAAAGACTAAAAAATAACATCTTTGCAATTCCAAATATTGTGTTGGAAGGCCTGAACCTAATCTTATCCTTTAACCTTGGTGAAAAACACTCGATTCGCCCTGCTGCTGTGGATCCTGATTAACGGGATGGGACTGACTGCCCAGGATATCAATTCACCCTACTCACACTTCGGGGTAGGAACGCTTTACCCCGGCCAGACAAGCTTCAACGCCGCCATGGGCGGGATCGGCCTCGGCCTCCAGGGGAACTCATTCGTCAACATCCTCAATCCTGCCTCCTATAGCTTCTTTGACTCCACGTCCTTTTTACTGCAGGGAGGACTGCTGGCCGACTTCATCAACACACAAACCGAAGAGCTGTCAGCCAATTCACGCAACGTTCAGCTGGGCTACCTACTGGTCGGCTTTCCCATCACCCGCTGGCTGAAGACCAGCCTGGGACTGACGCCCTACAGCCAGGTGGGCTACCTGATCTATGAAGACAACGAACAGGACAGCATCGGCCGGATCACCAATGAGTACAAAGCTTCCGGGGGCATCAACAGGGCCCATATCGGTCTGGCCCTCCAGCCCTTCAGGAACTTCTCGGTGGGTGCCAACGCCTCGTTCCTCTTCGGACCGCTTGATTACCAGCAGATCGTCGACTTCCCGGATTCGGCCTTCATCTACAGCATGCGCGTGATCAATAACCGGTTCGTGCAGGATTTCATGTTCGAGGTGGGAGTACAGTATGCCGTCCGCCTCTCACCCTCCCTGACACTAACCACCGGACTGGTCTATGAGCTTCCCGCCTCCCTCAATACAAAACGGTACCTGCTGGCCGAAACGTTCGTCCCTGCCCTGAACGACATCGACAACATTTACGACACCATAGCCTATTACCCCGATCAAAAAGGTGCGATCGAGCTCCCCACAGCCTATGGCGGAGGCATCACCCTGCAGAAAGCCAACCGGTGGATGGCAGGCGTGGACGCCTACTACCAGAAATGGGAAGACTTCACATCGTTTGGCGTTAACGACTCGCTGGACAACTCCTTCCGCATTGCCGCCGGAGGCCAGTTCATCCCGTCGGCCTCAGTCACCGCCGGCTATGCCCAGAGGATCAACTACCGGCTTGGATTTCATTATAACAAGACCTACCTGAAACTCCACGGACACCAGATCAATGAGTTTGGCCTGACTTTTGGTACGGGACTGCCTCTAAAAGGCCTCCAGTCGATGGTAAACATAGCAGTGGAAATAGGACAACGCGGAACCCTCAACGATGGCCTTATAAAAGAAAATTATGTACGGATCAGCCTGGGATTATCAATTTACGAACGATGGTTTATCAGAAGCAAATTCTACTAACAATGAAAACGACCCGATCTTTTCTTCTTCCATTGATCATCTCGCTCTTCCTTGTTGCAGGAACAGGTCACATTGCGATTGCTCAGGTGAAAGGCCCTAAATACGGGCAGGACAGCGTTAAATGTGTTATGGAGATCTCCCTCTACCGCGAGTTCTTTAAACAATGGAAAAGCAGTGACTATACCAACATTTCGGTCAAGGATGCGGTCGTACACTGGCGCTGGGTTTTCTTCAACTGCCCGCTGGGTACCGAAAACACTTACCTCGATGGTGTGAAGATGTACAATTACTTCATTAAGACTGAACCTAACAACGCCCGCAAGGAGCTGCTGATCGACACCCTGATGATGATTTATGACCAGCGGGTCACGTATTTCCCAAACCACTACAAAACAGGCCAGCAACAGGCCGGGAACATCCTGGGACGGAAAGGTGTTGACCTTTACCAGTGGAGGCCGTCCGCCACGCAGGAGGTCTTTGATATACTGAAACAGTCGGTCGGGCTGGACGGAAACCAGTCGCAGACGGCTGTGATCGTATATTATTTCCGTACGGCTATCGAACTGGTGAACAGCAACATACTTGGAAAAGATGTACTGATCGAGCTGTTCGACCAGTTAATGCAGATCGTTGAGTATAACATCCAGAACAACCCTGAAGGACGCGATGACTTTGAAAGCGTGAAGGCCAACCTGGAACTTTCGGTCGAACCCTATGCAAACTGCGGGGACTTGGTTCCGATCTTCCGGGCCAAATTTGATGCCGGGGGAGATACCAATCCTGAGTTGCTCCGGAAGATCATCAACATGCTCGATAAAAAGAATTGTACCACCGATCCCCTTTATTTTGACGCAACGGTCAAGTTGTATGAACTGGAACCCAACCCCGAATCTGCCTTTCTCATCGGGAGGATGCTGTATAAAAGAAATGAAATCAACAAGTCGTCCCAATATTTAACACAGGCCGTTGATATGGCCGATACCAATGCCAGGGCTGACTGCTACCTTTTGCTGGCAGATGAGTTCCGCACGATGAAGGATTTCTCCCGGTCCCGTTCGTATGCCTATAAATGTGCTGAACTCAGACCTAATGATGGCAATCCCTATATCCTTATCGGGGACTTGTATGCTGCCAGCGCGGATGTCTGCGGCACCGACGAAATTAGCAAGAAAGCCGCCTACTGGGTTGCGGTGGACAAGTACTACAAGGCCAAAAGTGTCGATCCCTCGATAGAACAGGTGGCCAATGAACGAATCTATTCGTATTCGCGCGCTTTCCCTGCATTGGAAAGGCTCTTTTTCCATGACCTTAAAGAAGGCGACAGCTTCACGGTGGGTTGCTGGATCAATGAAACGACCACTGTGCGGGCATCTAAATAATCATTTTATTTTATCCATTGTATCATGAACAGAAAAGCAATAATCACATGGCTTCTGATCATCTTCATCCTTCCGGTGGTGTATGGCCAGAAATATGGAACCGACAGCCTGAGATGCGTTGAAAACCTATCCCTCTACAAGATCAACTTCCGGATGTGGAAGGATTACAACTTCTCCCAGGAAGTGATCGACCAGGTGCCGGTATATCAACCGTGGAAGTGGGTCTTTGAGAACTGCCCGCTGTCGAGTCAGAATATCTACGTGGATGGTGTTGTGATCATGAAATATTTTTTTGAGAATGAAACAGACTCGGCCAGAAAAGACCAGCTGGTGGATTCGATCATGCTGGTCTACGATAAACGCATCGAATACTTCGGAAACACCTCCAGCAGCCGGGAAGGGCTCGTCCTCGGACGGAAGGGGATCGACCTGCTTATCCTCAGGCCCGAACGCTTCCATGAAGTGTACCAGATCCTGGACAGATCCGTCGTACTGGAGGGTAACAAAAGCACCGGGCCCGTGCTCGTATATTATTTTCATTCCACCATCAATAGTGCCCGGGCAGGTCTGATAGACTCGTCGCTGATTGTGGAAAACTTTGACAAGATCATGGGCATTGTCGATTTCAATGAAAAACAAAACCAGGAAAAAGAGCAGGAACGTACCGAATGGCAAGGGATCCGGCTGAACATCGAAAGCCTTTTTGAGCCCTTTGCCACCTGTCCCGACCTGATCAGTATCTATAAAAAGAAGTTTGAACAGACCCCTGATGATCCCGAATTGCTCAGGGAGATCGTCAAGATGCTCGATAAAAGAGATTGCGGGAACGATCCCTTCTACTTCGACATCATCGTCAAACTGTATGACCTCGAACCCGATCCGGAATCGGCTTACCTGATCGGCCGTATGCTCTACAGGAAAAATGAATACAGCAAGGCTGTGGAGTATCTGCTGCAGGCGACCGACATGGCTGATACGAACAGCCGTGCGGATTGTTTTCTACTGCTTGCCGATACCTACCGAAATCTGAGGGATTTCCCCAGGTCCAGGTCCTTTGCCTATAAGTGTGCCGAGCTGCGGCCCAACGACGGGAATCCGTACATCATGATCGGCGACTTGTATGCTACAAGCGCCAGCGATTGCGGCTCTGATGAAATCAGCAAGAAAGCTGCATACTGGGCTGCCGTCGACAAGTACCTCAAGGCAAGAAGCGTGGATCCTTCCGTTGAGCAGGTGGCCAATGAAAGGATCAGCTCCTACTCACGAGCTTTCCCTCCCATGGAAAGGCTTTTTTTCCACGATTTAAAGGAAGGTGACAGCTATACTGTCGGCTGTTGGATCAATGAAACCACTACCATCAGGGCTGCCCGTTAGGCAATTCCCGGCCTGGTGCCTGGCTGTCACGGGATTGCTGCTCATGGGGTCATGCGAGAATGATTTACGGCAGATCAATATGACCAGCACTCCCGATACCCTGTCGGTGGAGACCATTCTGGACATGGAAGTTGCCCAGAGCGAAAACGGAAAACTTACCCTTAAACTTACCGGCCCGCGCATGGAAAGCTATGAAGGTGATGATCCCTATATTGAATTTCCCGAGGGTGTACACGTGGTGTTCTATGATACCCTCAAGCGAATGAAATCGGAGCTGAGCGCCAATTACGGGATCAGCTATGAAAAACGCAATGTCATGGAGGCCAGGGGGAATGTGGTCGTGATCAATCACCTGAAGAACGAGCAGCTGAATACCGAACACCTGATCTGGGACCGGAACAAAAAGATCATCTACTCGGAAGTGTTTGTTAAGGTCACTACACCCGACAAAACCATCTTCGGAGAGAACGGTCTGACCTCCGATGAACAGTTTGAGTCGTGGAAGCTGAAGAAGGTCAGGGGGGATATCCGGGTCAGTAAGGAGAAGTTCTGAAAGGTACCCCTCCCCCGGCCCCTCCCCTGCTAGCAGGGGAGGGGTGCAGGGGTGGGGTACTATTTTCTTACATACTTCTCAGCATAGCCTTCACGATGGCGTCGGCTCCTTCCCATATCTGGACAATGTTGGCGTCGAGCATGTAGCACGGCGTCGTGAACAGTTTCTTTTGCTTATCGACCACCACTTCACCATGCCCCGTGGTTACATGGGTGGCGCCCATCTTCTCGACCGCTGCCGCGGTGCCTCTGTCCTGTCCGATGGTGATCTCGATATCTCCGAACACCCGTGCCAGGAGCACCGGGGCAATGCACAGCGCGCCAATGGGTTTGCTCTTTGCGGCCATGGCCTTCATAGCCCGTTCCACATCCGCATCCACCGTGCAGTCCGCCCCCTTGAAGGCATAGTTACAGAGGTTCTTTGCCACACCGTATCCTCCGGGAATGATCAGTGCATCAAAATCGTCCGCTTTCAGCTGGCTCAGCGCCCTGATGTTCCCCCGTGCGATACGGGCCGATTCGACCAGCATGTTCCTGCTCTCCCGCATTTCCTGGTTGGTGATGTGATTCACCACATGATGCTGTGGCTTATCGGGTGCAAAGATCTCGTACGTGGCGCCGTTCTTCTGAATGGCGAGCATGGTCATGGTGGCTTCATGGATCTCCGATCCGTCCTTGGAGCCACAACCTGCGAGGATGATGGCAAATCGTTTCATGGTGTCTTTTTGGGCAAAGGTAAGAATAAATGGGTAAATTTGGTAGGTAATTAGCTGCAAGCTACAAGTACTGGTCTTGAAGCTTGTATTGTTCCGTTTGTAATCCTTATGAAGAACATTTGAAACCATCAAGTCCCATTTTCGCCCTGGTCGACTGCAACAACTTCTACGCGTCATGTGAGAAGGTGTTCGCTCCCGGACTGGAAGGCAAACCGTTGGTGGTCCTTTCCAATAACGACGGGTGCATCATTGCGCGTTCGGCCGAGGCGAAGAAACTGGGGATACGGATGGGAGTGCCGGCCTTTGAGATCAGTGAACTGCTCGAAAAGAACGACGTGGCTGTTTTCTCGACGAACTATGCCCTGTACGGTGACATGTCGCAGCGGGTGATGACCGTCCTGCAGAAGTTCACACCAACGCTTGAGATCTATTCCATTGATGAGGCATTCCTTGACCTTACCGGCATCCCTGTCCCCGACCTCGCAGCATACGGCCGTCAGATCACCGCGACGGTGGGCAGGTGGACCGGTATTTCCGTGAGCATCGGCATTGCTTCGACGAAAACGCTGGCCAAGCTGGCCAACGACATGGCTAAGGACCACCCGGAAAAAGAGGGCATCATGGTATGGTCAGATGAGGGTGCGGTTGACCGGGACCTGGAATCCCTTCCCGTGGGCCAGGTGTGGGGCATCGGCCCGCATCATGCCCGTTTGCTGGAAAAACATGGCGTGCTGACGGCGTACGACCTGAAGCATGTCAATGAGAAATGGGCCCGTCAGCACATGGGCGTCATGGGAGAGAGGACCGTGCTTGAGATGAGGGGTATTTCCTGCTATCCTGTGG
>JAQUQD010000024.1 GCA_028716265.1 Bacteroidales bacterium
TGAGGGTTGTTGCCAAGCTCTTCCTGGATCGTCTTGAGTTGCTGACTCAGAAGATAATCCCGCTGCTGCTTGTCCATGTCCGACTTGACTTTTTTCTGGATCTGGTTCTTCAGTTCCAGCATTTGGATCTCCCGGGTCAGGCTTTCCAGGACCTTGTGAGCCCGCTCGACCAGGTCCTGCATCTCAAGCAGTTTTTGCTTATCCAGCAAGCTAACATTAAGGTTGGAGGATATAAAATTGATCAGGAAGACCGGGCTTTCGATGTTCCGTATGGCAAAAGCGGCATCTGAGGGGATATTGGGGGATTGCCTCACGATCTGGATGGCCATATCCTTCAGGGTGGAAATCAGGGCTTCGAACTCTTCCGTCTTCAGACGGTGGCCCGGCTTGTCGTAGGCTGTGACGCGGGCCATGAAATACGGAGTTTTCTGATAGAAATCAATGATTTTGAACCGTTTCTTGCCCTGAATGATCGCCGTGGTGTTTCCATCAGGCATTTGCAGGATCTTGATGATATACGCCACCGTGCCCACCGTATTCAGGTCTTCGAACGACGGATCCTCAATCTCGTGATCTTTCTGGGCGACCACGCCGATGATTTTGCTGCCGCGGTAACGATCCCTGATCAATTTGATCGATTTATCCCTGCCAACCGTGATCGGGATCACCACTCCGGGGAAAAGAACGGTGTTGCGCAGTGGAAGGATAGGGAGCTCGTCAGGTACAGGCTCTGCATTGATCTGTTCTTCATCCTCAGAAGACAACAAGGGTATAAATTCCGTTTCTCCGTTCATGATCTGTGAGAAACGCACATCATTTTCATCGTTATTATCGTCAATCATGTCAAAATGGCTGATTCAAAGGTAAAAAAACCCGGGATACCGTCTGGTCAATAGTTATGCCATAAATTTGACGTGGATTAATCCGGCCGGCATTTGACCGGAACAGTCAGTATGACAATCGGTCAATATACTTTCTTGAAATGGAATGAAAGATTGTAAACCGTGTGCAGGATCTCACGTTCAGCTTCGCTGAAATCCAGTCCGCGTCGGCTGTGCATACGCTGAGCGACCTTGATGGCCTGGTCGATCTTATACTCCTTAAAACCGGTCGTTCCACCCCAGGAAAAGGAGGGAATGAAATTACGCTGCAAGCCGTGTCCGAAGATATTGGTATTGACACCGACAACTGTACCAGTGTTGAACATCGTGCCGATGCCTGTCTTGGAATAGTCGCCCATGATCAGTCCGCAGAACTGCAGTCCCGTCTCGACAAATGACTCCTCCGTGTAGCTCCAGATCTTGACTTTCTCGTAGGTATTCTTCAGGTTTGAATTCGTCGTACCCGCCCCGAGATTGCACCATTCTCCGATGACCGCGTGGCCCAGGTAACCGTCATGAGCTTTGTTGGAGTACGAGAAGATGACCGAGTTATCTAGTTCCCCTCCAACCTTTGAATAAGCTCCGATGGTTGTGGGGCCGTAGATGCGGGTTCCCATTTTCAGGACGGCGTGATCGTTCATGGCAAACGGGCCTCTGATCAGGCAACCTTCCATGATCTCAGCCTCTTTCCCGATGTATATCGGGCCGTTTTCCGCATTGAGAATGGAGCAGCGGATCTTCGCGCCCTCTTCGATGAATATCTTCTCTTTGCTGAAAAGAACATTCGACTGATCCGGGACGACCGACTTTCTCCCTGTGGTGATCAGCTCAAAATCAGCCCTCAGGGCATCTTCATTCAACGTAAATACGTCCCAGGGATTTTTGATGGAAAGGAAACTTTCATTGTAAAAAATTTCCTCACATTCAGCGTCCTGCACATTGTCAATGTCCTCTGCAGTCAGGTGCATGGCAATGACGCAATCTTCCTCCACCAGCGCCTGGTTAGGCCTGAGACTCATGATCATTTTTACCAGCGTCCTGTCGGGAATGACAGAACCATTGATCAATATATTGTTCTCCTCACGTTCCAGCGGATATTTCTTGCTCAGGTACTCCTCGGTAAGGGTGGATGTACGAACACCGAGGAATTTCTCCCATTTCTCGCGGATGGTCAATACCCCCACCCTTATATCAGCGATGGGCCTGATGAAAGTCAGAGGTAAAAGATTCTCCCGTCTGCTGTCATCAAATAGGATATAGTTCATTTTGATTGATTTTGCTTAAAATTACGAGTAATAACGTCCAAATCAGCAGAACAATTATGGAAATTTAATACAAAATATTAACAATGAAGGGTCATTTGTGGTCATTGATGGTCATTCATAGTTATTCATAGTTATACATTGATAAACAACAAATAACCACGAACAGCTATAAATCACGTAAAGTACGAAGTGCCGGGCAAATGACAACGAATGACTATAAATGACAACGAGTGACTATGAATGACGACGAATAATCACTTTCTCGTATAACAAAAAAAGCCCTGTTTTGGCAGGGACTTTTCTGTTCTGATTTGGTTCTTTATTTCTTGTTATTTTTAAGATCCAGATGTTTCTGATACCGGCTCTTGAATTTGTCAACCCGGCCTGCAGTATCAACCAGTTTCATCTTTCCGGTAAAGAACGGATGCGACGTGTGTGAAATTTCCAGCTTGATCAGGGGATATTCTTTCCCGTCCTCCCAAATGATGGTTTCCTTCGTTTTGGTCGTTGAATGGCTAAGGAACGAATATCCGTTCGACATATCTTTGAAGACGACCAGCCGGTAATCCTTGGGATGTATATCTTTTTTCATCTTGCCGTTGTCTTATAATCGTTTAACTTTCAAAAACCGAGGTGCAAAAATAGAAAAAATTGTAATAGGAACAGAAATTCAATAAAATATTTATTTCATGCTTAAATGAATAAGAAATTTCATCGTATCGATCCGATCGGCAAAGTCGGCAAGCGTAGGCATCTGCGCTTTCCCGAAGGGTATGCGGCCAGGTAAAGAGGGATCATTCGAAACGATGCACTGGATCGTATCCTTATGTTGACCCGTATACCTTCTTATCTCTGAAATATCGTTGTAGTGATCATAGTGTAATACAGCGATCGGCGAACTGAGGGATGGATCCTCTTTAAGAAGGATGTGGCCGGAGTCCAAGAAAGGGATCGTGTTGATGATAAAGACGGATTTGTGGTAATCGTAATTATTTCTGTACTTATGATGGTCCATTACATGTCTAAAAGATTCCCAGTATGAAAAAAGGGTTTCAGGTGGATAGCCAGCCGGCAGAAAGAGCTGCGAGACATTTCTGCAACCCCGTCCAAAATGGCTGAAGATATCAGTTCCAAGGTTCATGAGGTCTTCAGAAGACTCGCTTCCGTTGAGCACAGCCACACTGTTCCTGCTCTTCCTGATAATATGGGGATACCTGGCAAAATAATAATCAAAGTATCTGGAAGAATTATTACTTCCCGTGGCAATGACTGCATCGAATTGCGCCAGGATTCCTTCGGAAAAACCGATGAGCGGTTCCAGTCCGGGATACCACCGTACCAGGAGCCTGGCCAGGGCCGGCAGCAGGTGTTTATCCCCCGAGGATAATTTACCGAGGAACCGGTTCCCGGACAAGACCACACAGAAGAAGTCGTGAAAACCTACCAGGGGAACATTTCCTGCCATTATGACACTGACGGTGACTGGAAGGTTTGTCTCTTTGATGTCAATGACATAGCTTTGCAGAAACCTTTCAACCTTATCTGCCTTTAAGCTGTAAGCTATGGATTGCAGTGAAAGGACTACATTGGAGAGAACGAACCATGGATTTTCCGACAGGGTGGAACGGATTGCAGATGTCAGTATGGAATCTTCTGCGTCGGCTTGCGGGAGGTCGCCGGTTTCCTTGGTTAAGCGCTGACTATAGTTCCCCAGGAAGTCACCCAGCCTGACAAAAGCGTTGGCCCGTTCAACAGCCGTCAAAGGAAGTGAGCTGATAGGATTCATATACCGGTAAAATCATCCCGGCAAAAATAAAGCATTACACGATCCGTTATTTAATAACCAGCTATTATCCTGCATGATCCGACCGTTGATGCTGTTACTTCTCACTCTTCTTTCCCTGCTGACTGTTTCGGGTATGCAGGCTTATAGTCATTACACCGAACAAGTAAGTAACTGGGATTCAGTATTTTACTTGTTGGAAAGAGATATGGCTGTCAAGGCGCGCAACATCCTTTACGGGGAATCGGATTCGGTGCGACTGAAGGCTAACATGGAATTTTCCGAAATTCTTCTGCGGGCCATGAAGCAGGAAGGCTCTTTTCAATACCCGTTTGATTCGCTGACGTCGATCAGCCGGCTGATTGCACCCGATAGCAGCTTCCGGATCCTTACCTGGAATTTACCAAAGGATGACGGGACCTACCTTTATTCAGGCATCATCCAATGCAGGCCGGGACCAGTCAAAGAAACGGTCTTCGTCCTGACGGACCGTTCAGACACCATGGCCGGACTGGAACGGGTGATCACAGGCTGTCAGTCGTGGCCCGGCGCTCATTATTACCAGATAATGATGCATAAAACCCCTGCGAAAAAATATTATACCCTTCTGGGCTGGGACGGGCACACCCGATTCACGACACGAAAGGTCATCGAAGTGCTGACGTTCGATCAGCATGGCCAGCCCGTTTTTGGCGTCCCTATCTTTCCGGATTATCTGAAAGGGGACCAGACGCGGGTAATCTTTGAATATTCAGGCCAGGCGACCATGTTGCTCCGATATGAGGTCCAGCGCTACAGGGAACTTCGCAGTAAGAACCGTTACCGGCCGAAGTACCGGTATAAGACCTCTCCGATGATCGTTTTCGATCACCTCGAACCGATGGATCCTTCGCTGAAAGGACAATTCAGCTTTTATGTACCCGTTGGGAACATCGTGGACGCCTTTGTGTTTCTGGAGGGATGCTGGCGGTTTAAGACCGATGTCGATGCAAGGAATCCGGATCTTAAGACGGGTCGTGAAAAGGAACGTCCCACCGAATTCCAGCTGATGCCACCCGGTAAAAATAAATAAACTCACGTGTTTGGGGGCTGATTTGAAAAATTCTTTTTCAGTTTTTATCAATTGGCTACAATTTAAAACCTTACCTTTGCCAAAAGCTATCAATCGAAACACATCTATATAAACTTACTAAAATACAGTGGATTATGAAAAAGCACAATTTTAATGCAGGGCCATCCATTCTGCCACAGTTCACCCTGGAGAACACTGCCAAAGCTATTCTTGATCTGGATGGGATCGGATTATCGATACTGGAGATATCACACCGGAGCAAAGAGTTCCAGGCAGTCATCGATGAGGCAGTAGCGTTGTTCAAAGAGCTGCTCGATATTCCGGAAGGATACTCCGTTTTGTTTCTCGGGGGAGGAGCAAGCCTGCAGTTCGCGATGGTACCTTACAATTTCCTGAACACTCGTGCAGCGTATCTTAATACGGGTGAATGGGCATCAAAGGCCATCAAAGAGGCAAAGAATTTCGGAGAGGTTGAGGTGGTCGCCTCCTCGCAGGACAAGAACTTTAATTATATTCCCAAAGGGTTTGTGATCCCGAAGAATGCTGATTATTTTCACTTCACCACCAACAATACCATTTTTGGCACTGAGATACGTAAGGATCCGGACAGCCCTGTGCCGTTGATCTCGGATATGTCGTCCGATATTTTCAGCAGGCCGGTTGATGTATCAAAATATGCGCTCATCTATGGTGGAGCCCAGAAGAACCTGGCCCCTGCCGGGGTGACCTTCGTGATCATCAGGAACGACATGGTTGGCAAGGTACAGCGCTCTGTCCCAACGATGTTAAAATACCAGACACACATTGACAAAGGTTCCATGTTCAACACACCGCCCTGCGTAAACATTTACGCCGCATTGCAGACCCTGAAGTGGCTCAGGGCCAGCGGCGGAGTGAAGGCGATGGAAAAGAAGAACCTGGAGAAGGCCGGGATGCTTTACGATGAGATCGAACGGAATAAATTTTTCGTTACGACGATTCCCGATCCGGCGGACCGGTCGATCATGAATGTCTGCTTTGTGATGAAAGAAGAATACAAGGAGTTGGAGCCTGTGTTCCAGCAGTTTGCCTCTTCACGGGGGATGGTTGGCATCAAGGGACACCGTTCGGTGGGAGGATTCAGGGCATCCCTTTACAACGCATTGCCGGCCGAAAGCGTCAAAGCGCTGATCGCAGCGATGCAGGAATTTGAAAGGACGAATTGATCCTTAATACGATAATCGAGTTCATCACCAAAAATTTTCAGATATGACAAAAGTATTGGTAGCGACGGAAAAGCCATTTGCTTCCATCGCTGTGAAAGAGATTAGGCAGATCATCGAGCATGCAGGATTTGAGTTTGCCCTGTTTGAAAAATACACCGACAAGGCAGACTTTGCCAAAGCGGTAACAGACGCTGATGCGTTGATCGTCAGAAGTGACATTGTCGATGCGGACATAATCCAGGCAGCAAAATCACTCAAGATCGTTGTGCGCGCAGGCGCAGGATATGACAACCTTGACCTGAAGGCTGCGTCGGAAAGGAAGATCGTGGCCATGAATACACCCGGACAGAACTCCAACGCCGTCGCCGAACTGGTCTTCGGCATGATGGTCTATCACGCACGCGGCTGCTTTAACGGCAAATCGGGCACAGAGCTTCTCGGAAAGACCCTGGGGCTCCACGCCTACGGCAATGTGGCAAAACGCGTTGCAGCCATCGCCAAAGGATTCGGCATGAAAGTCTATGCGTTTGATCCCTTCGTCCCTTCCAACACTATGGAAAAAGACGGCGTTGTGCCAGTAAATACCCTGGAAGACCTCTACAAGAAGTGCCAGTATGTATCACTGCACATACCAGCCAACGAGAAGACCAAAGGCTCGGTCAATTTCAGCCTCCTTTCACTCATGCCAGAAGGAGCTACCCTTGTCAATACGGCAAGAAAAGAGGTGATCAACGAAGCGGGTCTCCTGAAGATGTTCCAGGAAAGGAAGGATTTCAAGTATCTCTCCGATATTACCCCTGATTGTGCTTCCGATCTTGCAAGCCAGTTTGAGGGCAGGTATTATTTCACTCCCAAAAAGATGGGAGCGCAGACTGCCGAAGCAAATATCAATGCTGGCATTGCAGCCGCCAATCAGATCGTAAGCTATTTTAAAAAGGGAGATACAACCTTTCAACTCAATAAATAATCCGTTACTGGAATTCAAACCCTTCTAAAGGCAAGGATGATCCCGTGAACGTTTCCCCGGGATCATTCATTTACCTGTACCATATGCTGTCACTTTTCAAAACTATTACGACTAAACTAATCCGGAATGGAAAACGGGACTGATAATCTAAGCACTTTCTTCAGGTTCGAAGATCTGCGCGTCTATCACAAGGCGCTGGAATACATCGACTGGGTACACACCATCGTGCGTAAATTTCCAAATCATGAAGCCGATGGGCTGGCCCGTAAGTTTACCCACGCTGCCGAATCCATCGCGTTATCCATTGCTGAAGGTTCAGCCCGCAACAAAATCCAGTTCGTCTTCTACCTGAAGGCTGCGAAAAGCTCGATCCGGGAGTGCGTGGTGTTCACCTCCATTACCCGGAGCCTCAACTATATCGATACCCTAAAAGAAGAGGAGTCACGGGAACACCTTATGGAAATGACCAAAATGGTGGGGGCTTTGATCGGTTCGCTCCAGCGAACAAGCGGATCGGGGGAGAAGAGTGAGAATAGCGGGCGTTGATGGGCATTTATGGTCATTCGTAGTTATTCGTGGTTATTCGTGGTTATTAATGGTTATTAGTGGTTGAGGGTGAGTAATTGTTGGTATTCATTATAATTGAAGAAAAAAGTTATGGCAGTTTTAAGAGCATTTAAAGGATTGAGGCCACCGAAGGAGATCGCCAGGCAACTGGCTTCCAGGCCATACGATGTACTGGATTCAGAAGAGGCCCGCAGGGAAGCTTATGGGAACGAATATTCCCTGCTTCACATCATCAAGCCGGAGATCGACCTGCCGCAGGAAACGGATCATTATGCTCCCGAAGTCTATGAAAAAGCGCTGAAGAATTTTAGGAATTTCAGGGCGAAGAGGTGGTTCGTTCAGGATGAGACCGATTGTCTGTATATCTATGCCCAAACCATGTGGGGCAGAACACAGTATGGCCTGGTAGGGTGCGCCGCGGTAGATGATTACATGAATGGCGTCATCCTCAAGCACGAGCTCACCCGACCCGATAAGGAAGAGGACCGGATGAAACATGTCAGGATCAACAATGCCAACATGGAACCGGTATTTTTTACCTATCCCGCGGTAAAGGAGATCGATGACATCGTCAGTACTTTTATCAGGACGCATGCGCCTGAGTATGATTTCATTGCGGATGACGGCATTGGACATCAATTCTGGGTGATATCAGATCCGCCGTTGATCGTGAGGCTTATTGACCTTTTCAGCAGGATACCCTATACCTACGTCGCCGACGGGCATCACCGGACCGCGGCCGCCGCCCTGGTAGGGAACGAGAAGAAACTGCAGAATCCTGATCATAAAGGCACCGAAGAGTATAACTTCTTTCTCGCCGTCCATTTTCCTGCCAACCAGCTAACCATCATCGACTATAACCGGCTGGTGAAAGACCTGAACGGTCTCTCGAAAGAGGAGTTCTTATCCAGACTGGAACACTCTTTTATGGTTGATAAAAAAGGCAAGGAGCCCTATCGGCCAGAGAGGCTGCACCAGTTCAGCATGTATCTTGGCGGAATGTGGTATTCTCTCGACGCCAGACCAGGAACATTCGATGATGCGGATCCGATCGGCGTGCTGGATGTGACCATCCTGTCGAAACAACTTCTGGATCCGATCCTTGGCATCAAAGACCTCAGAAGGGATAAACGGATCGACTTTGTTGGAGGAATCCGGGGCCTGGCAGAGCTGGCACGGAGGGTGGACAGTGGCGAGATGGCCATTGCATTTGCGCTGTTCCCCGTTTCGATGAAACAGCTGATCGATATTGCTGACACAGGAAACATCATGCCGCCCAAAACCACCTGGTTCGAGCCCAAACTCAGGAGCGGTCTGGTGGTGCATCTGCTGGAATAAGGCGGAAAGGGATAGTTCATTGTTCATTGTTCATTGTTAATTGTTAATTGTTATGGAAATAGCGGAAGTTGTGATCAAGACCATCAGGGAAGCGGGAGTGCCGATGAAATCGGCCGAGATCGCCCAAAAGACAGGGATCGACAAGAAAGAGATCGATAAAGCCATCGGAAAGCTTAAGAAGGAAGACAAGCTGATCTCCCCGAAGGTCTGTTATTACGACCTAAAGAAGTAACGTCAGGAAACCGGTTCAATAATCCAGGTACCTCTGATATACAACCTGCAGAAATGACTTTCCCTGCCGGTTGATGAGATCTATATTGGATTTCAGTTCATTGCTGTAGAACACGTTAAGATTATTTACCCAAAAGAAGTGCCCTTCGGGTACGATCCATCCTATCCCCTCTTCAAAGGAAACATAGGCAAACTCCGGTGCATACGGATTGAACAGATCCTTACTCCAGACGAAAGCGCTATCATCGATGTGCAGCTGTGAGAGGAGCGTGGACGACAGATCCACCTGGGAGCCGATCCTGTCGTCCGTTGTTCCCCTGTACTCTCTTTTTATAACCTCTCCATAAAATAACAAAGGGATACGATGATATTCAGGAGAGTGATAATACCAGTTCTTCTGGGAGAAATGGCTGTGATCGGCGATCAGAATGAATAGGGTACTGTCGTACCAGGATTGTTGCCTGGCTTTCCTGAAGTAATCACCAAGGCATTGATCGGTATAATAGGCCGAGTTCAGGTAGTCGTTGATGATTGAACCATAGCCCCAGTCCTTCTTCACGGCAAGCGGCATATCAAAAGGAGAATGGGTGCTCACCGTGAAAAGGGAAGAAAAGAACGGTGTCTTTTCCACGGACAGGTCCCTGATCTGTTCTGCCAACGTAAATTCATCGTGGATCCCCAGTTTGGCACGTGGAAAAGAAGGGTCGAAATCGTAAATTTCCTTGATCCGCTGAAATCCGTTGTAATAGATGTAGCTTTTAATATTGCCGTAGATCAGCTGTCCGCCGAAATAAAAGGAAGTGGAGTATCCGTTCTCGATCATTTTGCGTGTCAGGCTGGGCAGGTAGTTGTATTTATCCGGCTGGACGGCGATGGAACTGATCGGATGAGCTGGGAAGCCCCCGAAGAGGCATGCCATGCCCTGCTCCGAACGGGTGCCGCTGGAGTAGATGCGTGTAAAGAGAACGCCCTCCTTCTGCAGCGAATCAAATGCGGGTGTGATTCCGGGATCGCCACCCAGCGCCTCGATGAGGTCAGCCGACCAGCTCTCCAGGATGAGCAGCACAACGTTGGGACGCTGCGTCGTCAAAATCCCGACGGTCGTGTCCTTTTCAGTCTGGTAAAGTTCCTCAACCGTCTTTTCTGCTTCTTCCGGCGGATATTGGATAAATATATTTTTCCCTTTGTAGCGGTAGTTTTCCCTGACACTGGCAGACAGGTTGAAAAATGAATTCGTAGCTGCCAGATTCAGTACCTGATGGGATGAGTAATACGCCTGGCTCTGCATGATCGGAATTTCCTGAATACCTCCCCTGGCCCCGATAATCAGCAGAGGCGGCATGAGAATGAAAAACAGGATGCTGAAGACTACATTGCGCCGGATCCCGGACAGGGGCTTGAAAAAGAACCTGACATACAGCCAGTAACTGAAGATCAGCTGAAACAGGAAGATGGCCAGAAGAATGAAAAATTTATCTGTTTCTGCAGTATTATAGATCTCAGAAGGATGAGTAAGTATTTGGAGTGCCTTGTAAGTCAGCTTCGTTCTCCATTCAAAATAAACTCCATTCTCAGCGGCAATGATCAGTGAATAAAGCAAAAGGATCAGAAAAGCATAGCCTTTGTGAAACCAGTTCAACCATCCTGGACTGTAAAAAGTCTGGACCACCAGGACCAGGAAAGGGAAGAACATCAGGTAGCACGTGGTGGCAAGATCAAGATGCAGTGCATGCCAGAAGGCGCCGAGGCTGTGCCAGAGACCAGGATTCTCAGCAGCGATCAGATTCGCATTGTAGATCATGAAAACGGCCCTGCCGATGGTGAAAGCCACAAGCCAGAACAGGATCTGCATAAACAGGTTGTAGAGTATCCGCTTCATCGGCGCAGGTGGAAGTGTCAGATAAATTGGGCGTAAAATTATGAATAATTGATAAATCCATGACTCCGGAGTGCGAATGGACAAATTATTCTAACTTTGCCCCCTGGCTGAGCCAGCTGCGCTATGGGCATCGAAGATAATTTTTTGCGGATCAGGAAGATTTTACCGAGGAAGGTAAGTCTTGTCGCCGTCTCCAAAACGAGGGATGTAGGCGACATCCTGATGCTTTACCGGCTGGGACACAAGGTTTTCGGGGAAAACAAAGCACAGGAGCTGATCGGCAAACAGCCCTTGCTTCCCGCCGACATTCAATGGCATTTTATCGGGCATCTACAGTCCAACAAGGTGAAATACATTGCCCCGTTTGTAAATCTGATCGAAAGCGCCGACAGCCTTCACCTGCTGTCGGAGATCAACAAGCAGGCAGCAAAACACGATCGGGTCATTGATTGCCTGCTGCAGATGTACATAGCCACGGAAGAAACGAAGTTCGGGCTTACGCCTGAGGAAGCTTCAGACATTCTTGACTCATCAGAATACCTGAATATGAAGAACATCCGGATCCGGGGCGTCATGGGCATGGCCTCCCTGACAGACGACCACCAGCGGATCAGGCAGGAATTCCGGATGCTGAACGATATTTTCCGGAATTTAAAGTCTACTTTTTTTGCCACTACAGGCTCATTCTCGGAAATTTCAATGGGGATGTCGGGGGATTGGGAAATCGCGGTTGAAGAGGGGGCGACCATTGTCAGGATCGGATCGGCCATTTTTGGGGAACGTCCTTAAATACACAAAGAAAGCATGAGCGGACCCATCGTCATAAAGAACAAGAAGGCTGCGTTTGAATATTTTCTGCTGGAGGAGTTCACCGCGGGTATACAGCTCACGGGCACCGAGATCAAATCGATCCGGACAGGCAAGGTTAGTTTTGTGGATGCTTTTTGCATGTTCGAAGGCGGGGAATTATATGTAAAGGGTTTGCATATATCTGAGTATTCTCATGGCACCCATTACAATCATGATCCCAAGAGGGACCGCAAGTTGCTTTTAACTGCCAGGGAACTGAAAAAACTTTCCACCAGGGTCAGGGAGAAGGGATTTACGATCGTTCCCGTTCAGCTGTACATCAACGAGAAGGGTCTGGCAAAGCTGGACATTGCCCTGGCGAGGGGAAAACATACCTTTGACAAGCGGGAAACGCTGAAGAAAAAGGATATTAGGAGGGAGATGGAGAGGGAGCGGTAGGCGGTAGGCGGTAGGCGGTAAGCGGTACGCAGTCAGCAATCAGCAGAAGCCCCACCCCTGGCCCCTCCCCGATTGGAGAGGGGTTGGGGAGGGGTGACAATTTAACAATTTAGCGATTTAACAATTTAACAATTTAAGATGAAGCCAAAACCCCGCTTAAACTTCTGGCAGATCTGGAACATGAGTTTCGGGTTCATGGGCATCCAATTCGGCTTTGCCCTGCAGAACGCCAACGTCAGCCGAATCTTCGAAACCCTTGGAGCCAGCGTGGAGAGCATACCGATCCTGTGGATCGCTGCCCCGGTCACCGGACTGATCGTACAGCCGATCATCGGGCATATGAGTGATAATACCTGGAACAGGTTGGGCAGGAGAAGGCCCTATTTTCTGACAGGAGCGATCCTGGCTTCACTGGCGCTGTTACTCATGCCCAATTCTCCGGTTCTGTGGATCGCTGCCGGAACGCTGTGGATCATGGATACGTCCATCAACATCTCCATGGAGCCTTTCCGTGCATTTGTCGGGGACATGCTTCCCTCTGAACAGCGTACCAAGGGATTTGCCATGCAGAGTTTCTTCATCGGCACGGGTGCCGTGATCGCCTCTGCCCTCCCCTACATACTTACCAACTGGATGGGCATACCCAACACAGCTCCGGAAGGGCACATTCCCCTTTCAGTCAAATATTCCTTCTACATCGGCTCTGCAGCGTTCATCCTTTCGGTACTGTGGACCGTGATCCGGACGAGAGAATACTCCCCCGAAGAGCTGGCAGAATTCAGCAGACAGGAGGAGCTAGTCAATAAGAGGGCGGTGCATCATGACGCTTCCCTTCCCGCCAGGAGGTTTTTAAGATCCAGTATCTTCTGGATACTGGGTGGACTGGCACTCGGTTTCCTGGTTTACTTGTTCAAGCTGGCAGCTGAATTATACATTCTGGCAGGCGGTCTGGCAGCGTTCGGGGTGATACAGGTCATCGTGGGTATGCTGGTCAGGGCCGGAAAGACCAAAAACGGTTTCACGGTGGTGATCAACGATCTGTTCAAGATGCCCAGGACCATGGGGCAGCTTGCGGTGGTGCAGTTCTTCACCTGGTTTGCGCTGTTTGCCATGTGGATCTACACAACCGCCGGAGTGACAAGCCACATCTATGGTACGACCGATCCGTCCTCGGCCCTTTACAATGAAGGGGCCAACTGGGTAGGGATCATGTTCGCCGTATATAACGGCTTTGCAGCAGTGGTCGCCTTCCTTTTGCCTGTCATGGCACGGTGGACCAGCCGGAAGGTGACGCACATGATCGCGCTCATCGCAGGGGGATTGGGACTTATCTCTGTTTACTTCATCAAGGATCCCAACATGCTGATCCTATCCATGCTCGGGGTAGGGCTTGCCTGGGCAAGCATCCTTGCGATGCCTTACGCCATTCTCACGGGATCGCTGCCTCAAAACAAGCTGGGTACCTATATGGGGATATTCAATTTCTTCATCGTCATACCACAGATCATGGCTGCCACGATCCTGGGCTTCTTTGTGAAAACCATCGCCGGCGGTCACCCGATCTATGCCCTCATACTGGGTGGTTGTTCACTGTTTCTCGCCGCAATCCTGGTACTCTTCGTGAACGATGTCGACGCGCCGAAGAGATTGAAATAAGAACAATCCAGATCACAGAGCCCTAGTCTTATACTTCTCCCATGCGTGCAAGGAAGGGGTGATCATATCACCTGGCAGGGATAACGTCAAATTCCTTTGTGACCAGTAGGTCAGCGGTGGACCGGAGCGCCAGTACCATCTTGTGTTCCTGCTCCAGCACCCTGATCCGGTATTCATTCTGCGGTTCCTTGCCCCTGACCAGCTGGGCTTTCTTTGTCTCATGATACGTAAGTTCAATGAACACCCTCAGGTCTGCCTCTTCTGTTTTAATGGCATACAGGCCATCGATGATGATCATATCGATGGTCCGGAAGTCGGTGGTCAGCTGATCGATCTGCTCGGTCACCAGATCCACGCATGGCATGGTCGATGGTTTTCCTTCCCTGAAATCCCTTATGTTCTGACGGATCGTCTCCCAGTCGTACTCGCCGTAACCCACCACCTTCTCGATCCCGTGGGTCTTCCTCCAGGCAGTACGCTCCAGAGGATGGATACGGTAATAGTTGTCGATATGAATGGGCTTAGCCATAATTCCGTGCTGCCGTAATCCCCTGGCTACGACATGAGTAAGTTCGGATTTCCCGGAGCCCGATTCCCCCGAGATCGCGACAATGAACTTTTCTTTACGGATCTTCAGAATATGTTCGACGATGGTTGCTCCCGCCTGGCGGTGCTTGTCGGTTATCAATAATACATCCCCCAGCATAGAATATAAATTTAAAAATTCAGTATTTCGTATTTCGTATTTATTTATGATTTAGCATTTAGGATTTAGGATTTGGGAATTTTATGTGTAGTGATGTTCGAGCCAGGTGGGGCCGGATAGGGTGAATTCTTTATCAATGAGTGTAACCTTTACCGGCTGGCTGAGTTTACCCTGTGCTTTTATCTTTATGGTCTGGTGAGTCACTTCGCATTCATAATCAGTTTCGCGAAATGTAAAGGAGAATGCGATCTGACGCCAGTGATCAGGCAGGGAAGGATCGATCCTGACATGGTCCCCCTTCAGGTTCAATCCAGCGAACGAGCTGATGGCTATCCAGACTGTCCCGGCCATCACGCCTGCATGAATGCCCTCAGCCGTGGTGCCTCCCTGGACGTCCTGATAATCGCTGGTCAGTGCATCCCGGTAAAGTGTCCAGCTCAGTTTGCGATCACCGATCTGGTTGGCCAGCAATGCGTGGACCACCCGGCTCAGGGTGGAGCCATGGGAAGTCCGCTCCAGGTAATAATGGAGGTTCTTCTCGACATAATCCGTGGGCAACTGGTACTGCATACCGGCAAGGATCCTGTTAACTTCCTGTTTATCAAAATTATAAAAGAGCATCAGGGTATCGGCCTGTTTGGCGACCTTGTATGCGTCCGGCGACTTGCCTTCAGCTTTAAGCAGCCTGTCCAAACGGTAAATGTTCCCGTATTTCTTCCTGTAATATTCCCAGTCGAGTTCCTGAAGCTCAAAATAATCGTCATACTGCGAGAGGATGCCATCGGGCGAGACCACCACATTCAGTTTGTTGCCGATATCTTTCCACCCCAGGATCTCAGCTTCGTACAATCCGGTCCTGGTGGTGATACGCTCCTGTGATGGCACGTCGAGTTCACGCCAGAGATCGTCTGCGATGTCAAAGATCCAGGCGGTCATAATATTGGTATAAGCATTGTCAGTAAGCCCCCCATCAGCCGAATCTTTATATTTCTCGTGGAATTCGTCAGGTCCCATGACCCTGGCAATGCTGAAGCGGCCTGTCGCAGCGTTAAATTCACATTTGCTGGCCCAGAAACGGCAGATCTCCAGAAAGAGTTCCGTGCCGTAGTTACGCATGAATTCGCTGTCACCAGTGATCCTGAAATAGTCGTAGACGTTGTATGCTATGGCGAGTGACACATGTCGCTGAAGGGAGCTGTGATCAGGTCCCCACGTTCCGGAAACCGGGTTTAAGTGGATCGTCTGGGTTTCCTCCCGGCCATCGCTGCCGCTCTGCCAGGGGAACATCGCACCTTTGTATCCAAACTTCCTGGCATACTCTCTCGCCGCATCCAGACGACGGTACCGGTACATGAGCAGCGACCGTGCAGCTTCAGGGAAATGGATCGTGTAGATGGGCATGATGAACAACTCATCCCAGAAGACGTGCCCTCGGTAAGCCTCCCCGTGCAGTCCCCTGGCAGGAAGACCTGCATCGATTGCAACATTGTTGGGAGATGCAGTCACCATGGTGTGGTGGAGATGCAGCCTGAGCAATTTCTGAGCAAGGCGATCTCCTGTCAGGCGAACATCGATCCGGTCCCAGATCCTTTTCCAGCTTTCAGCTGACTCCTCCGCCACTTCCCTGAACGTACTGTAGAACATAACCTCATCCGTGACCTTCTCAACCAGGTCCTCTTTAGGAACATCTCTCGAAGTATAAATGGAAACCAGTTTGTCCACCCTCAGGAGCTGGTTCTCTGTCAGGTTGAGACTGAAAAGTATCGCGGAACTTTCTTGCTGATTAACATATTCAAAATCAGGATGATATAATTTTTCATCAAGATAAATAGTATACGTGGCAGCATTGGCGATCCGGATCTGTGACTGTGTGGTTTCGACCACCAGATAGTGAACATCCTGTTGTCCGCCTGTTTCAATTCCTCTGAGGTGTTTCTGGTTAAGCTGCTTATATCTGTCCACTCCGGCGTTGATATGGTCACCCGAAAGGGATGAACGGACGGTTACCTGTCCGGAATAGTTAATTGGGAGAATGGCATACTGTAGTGCTGCCATGTGTGGGTTGGCCATGCTGGCCGTACGACAGGAAAGGATCCTGGTGATGCGTCCCCCTGCGTCCCTGACGGTCATTTCGCGTGTCAGCACACCGTCCATAAAGGAGAGAGACCTTTTGACAGACAGTACCTCCACTGAGTTGACATCCATCCACGTGTCATTCCCGATTCTGAACTGGATTCCCGGCCAGTTGATACAGTTGACAAGATCCTCATTTTCGACCTCCTTATCCCCCACCCTGGAAACCAACCGGTTGTAGATACCTGCCATATAGGTTCCGGGATAGTTGAACGTGCCTGCCGGTTGCTCTTCCATACATCCCCGTGTACCGAGGTACCCGTTGCCGACAGTGAGGAGTGCTTCCCTGGTTTTTTCCCTTGCAGGATCATAGCCATGAAAGGTGACCGACCAGGAGTCGTTTACAAGACCATTTTTAAACCAATCAACGATGCCATCGAAACCGATTTCTCCGATGTCTGTCACAACGAGGTCGGCGCCATTTTCGAGCAGTTCCCGTTGGTTGTTTTCGCGCGCGATACCCAGCGTCAGTCCGAAGTTACCCCGTGCGCCTGCCTGCACTCCGGAAACCGCGTCCTCCACGATCACTGCCCGGTCGCAGGTAACTCCCAGCCGGTTGCAGGCCGTGATGAAGATGTCAGGTTCCGGCTTGCCATGCAAGCCCATTTCAGCTGAAACAACGCCATCGACACGTGTCTCGAAAAGGCTGATCAGGCCGGCGGCCACCAGCACCGCTTCACAGTTCTTGCTGGAGGAGGCCACTCCGACATGTATGCCTTCGGCTTTAAGTTTTCGGATCAGTTCAACGGTAGTATCATATACCCCGACACCATCGTTCTGCAGGATTTCGTTGAACGCCTGGTTCTTCCTGTTCCCCAATCCGCAAACGGTTTCCTGATCCCGGGTGTCGGAAGGATCACCCCAGGGAAGGTGGATCCCCCGGGATTCCAGAAAGGATTCCACGCCTTTGTACCTGGGTTTGCCGTCAACATAAGGCAGGTAGTCGTCAGCATGCGTGAACTCCCTGAACGGTATTCCCTTGCGCTGGCTGTAATCCATCAAGAACTCATCAAACATCTTTTTCCAGGCAGAGCTGTGCACCAGGGCCGTCTTGGTGATCACGCCATCCAGGTCGAACACTACTGCATCAAAACCATGATCTGTCATAAATTCCTGTATTATAAACAACTGATTTCCGGAGTCAATGAACATCGGAGGAGGCGATGGCAAATTCTACGAACAATGTGGAACCCTTCCCTTCCTCGCTTGTGCACCAGACGTTTCCATTCATTGCCCGCACATATTTCATGACGATGGACAATCCCAGGGCTTCCTGTTTCTCCTCCCTGACGGTCGTCTCGGATTGTTTCTGATACTTACCGAACAGTTTCAGAATGTCCTGCTTACTGATCCCCGGGCCCTGGTCCTCAATCTCAATCCTGGCCATTCCATTCGACGGGTAAAGCTTCAAGTTGATATTCTTCCCCGCCGGGGAAAATTTGATCGCATTGGAGAGAAGGTTCTCGATGATCAGAGAAGCATAATTAGGATCGACTATGGAGTAAAGGTCTTCTGCCTGAAGGGTAAGGTGGATGTTTTTATGAGCCACCGCATTGGCATAGAGTGACACTGCATCCCGAAGGATCACTGCAAGGTTGATACGCTGGGGTTTGAGCGCTATGTTGGGTGTGGCAATCTCATTGATGTCCACGATCTGGTTGATGATCCGGTTGATCCTCCTGAGTGAGTTTTCGATCACTTCAACGGATTTAACCTGGTCGCGGCTGAGATTCTCAGCATGGGACTTGAGTAGGTCGGCCAGGCAAAGGCTGCTTGTCAGTGGATTCCGCAGATCGTGCGCCAGGACGTCGATCAGATGGGATTTTTCTTCATTTAGCCGCAGCAGTTCTTCATTCTTCTTTTCCAGCTCATGTTTCTGATGATGGATGTTCTTGTTCTGCAGCTCGATCTCACGGTTTTGTTTCTGGATCTTGAGATAGCTCTGGGCCAGTTTCCTCTCCAGTTCATTCATTTCCCGGATACGTTTCAGTACCAGTTTGATCACTCCCTGCATGACCCTGATGCTGGATTTCATCAGTTTGCTGAATTCTTTACGATCCAGCCGGTAGAGATGGGTAACCTCCTCCGAGGTAATGGAGGCAGATCGTTCGAGGGAGTCCAGCAGCGCGTATTCGCCAAAGACCTTGCCAGTTCCCAGGCGGGTCAGCACATGATCGCCGACATGAACGCGAACCGAGCCACTGACGATGATGTACATGGCATTCCCCTCATCCCCTTTGCGGAAAACCACCTCTTCCTTCGCCTTTTGTTCTTCCACCATCACCCTGCAGATCTCGGCAAGTGTCTCTTCGGGAAGGTCCCGGAAGACATCTACCTGCTTCAGAACGCGCAGGCGGAGTGCAAGCTGATCTGGTTCCAACGAAAGTGCCATAGGAGTAAATCGTGAGGTCTAAGCCTTTTTTTTAATAGTGATCCAAAAATAGCCAAAAGGTTTCAGACAAAGCGTATTTCCGGAAGGTCCTTTTTCCAGCCCGCGACCCAGGAGATCACTGGTCATGTCAGGTGGTAGTCCTTCCGGTAGTGCGATCCTGGTTTCCTTATCCGCGAGGTTGTGCAGGACCAGTACCTTTTCATCCTTATTAGACCTTGTGTAGGCGAGGATTGAATCATCCGGGCTGCCGTCAGCGCGTGGGACATCCGTCCATACGAGATCTCCCCTACCAAAACAGCGGTATTTTCTCCTGGTCTGCACCATGTTGCTGACCTGATTAAAGACCCTGTAATCCAGCGACTTATGATCACCGAGCTGCATGTCAAGCTTTTTCCAGTCAACCTTACCCCTGACCAGAAAGCGGGTATCGTCCTTTCCCGATAAACGGATCATTTCATGGTAATACTCTTCGTCGTTGGGCTTACCGAACTCATCACCGTAATAGATCACAGGGGTACCCGGTAAGGTGAGCATGATGGAGAAGATCAGGCCAATTTTATCAGGGTTGCGGTTCATGAGCTCAGATAGCCTTGCCGAGATCCCCTGGCCCAGGCGAAAATCCCACTGAGGTTTTCTGCAGTAATGATCATGGATATATTTCCTGTCCTCTTCCGTAACGTACACCAGTTCGAGGCTCAGTTCATCGTGGCAGCGGAGGAAGGTAAACCACTGTGAACTCCACGGGATATCAGGGGTGACTTCCTGGCTCAACGTATGCCGTATGGGCTGGCCGCTGTGCATGGCAACCGCCTTAAATATCTGTGGCATCAGCGGGAAATGGTATCCTGCGTTGCATTCATCTCCTCGGCCGAAATACTCCACTACCAGGCGGGGTTTCTGGCATGCCTCTGCCAGTAAAAGCGTGTCAGGTCGCACATAATCCAGAGCGGCCCGGAGAAATCGGATGACGGTATGTGTCTGGGGCAGGTTCTCGCACGCGGTCCCCTCCTCTTTCCAGATATACGGGATGGCATCCGCACGGAAACCGTCGACACCCTTTTCCAGCCAGAAAAGCAGGTGTTCTGTCATTTCCAGAAGAACGGCAGGATTCCTGAAATTTAGGTCCGGCTGGAACTCGAAAAAACGATGAAAATAATATTCCTCCCCGTCTTTCTCCCAGTTGCTGGAGCAAAGACCTTTGAAGATGATCCGTGCTTCTTTGTATTTCTGATCATCCTGGTTCCAGATGTAATAATCTCTGTACGGATTGTCTTTGGATCTTCTGGCTTCCCTGAACCATGGATGCTCATCGGAGGTGTGATTCAACGCAATATCGAATATGACGCGGATATTTCTCTGATGCACACGCTGAAGGAACCGAACGAAAACCTCCATCCCTGCCTCCCTGGATGCATTTTCCGTCAATCCCAGTAGATCAGGGCGAATGTTTCGGTAATCCCTGATATCAAATCCCGCATCCCGCATGGGTGACTCCAGGATGGGAAGCAGCCATAAGCAGTTCACTCCCAGATCGACCAGGTAATCAAGGCGGGATTCCAATCCGGGGAAATCCGTATTAAAAAGATCGACATACAATGAATATACGATCACATCTTTATACCAGCCCTGCGGATGTGGAGGAAGGTCCATTCTCTTTTTCAGATCCCTGAGCCTGTCGAGGAAATCAGAAATCCCGTCCACCGGCCGGTCAGGGTACAACTCTTCCCAGCATCGAATCAACGTATTGAATTCCTTGTCTTTATTATCCATGGTCTCCTTCGTTTTGATGTTCAAATGTACAAAAATTTAACACCTGCACGGATGCAAACCAAAGAAGGTGATGATCATCCGGCATCAGTCGCCTGCAGAGCCTTTAATTCTTTTGACCTGTGCCATTAAATCATTTTAATTGTATTTTTAAAAGCTAAATTGAACATCCGGAGTACCATGATAAACGCAACAAGGGAGCGGCGATCGGGGATCTGGTTCTTAGCCCTGTCGATCCTTCTTGGTTCCTGGATCCATTGCGATGCCCAGACCATTGGCTACCGGATCGCAGGGAATCACAAACGCATGCCCGTACTATTCGAGAACCTGAACAACCTGGTGGTGATCCCGGTCAAGATCAACGGGGTGCTTCCGTCCAAGTTCATTCTCGATTCAGGTGTAGCACTGACCATCCTGACACAGAAAGAGGTCTGTATGCTGCTGGAGATCCCCTGCGACCGTAGGATCAGTCTGCCTGTGATCGGCACACTCGATTCGGTAAGCGGTTGCATTTCAACGGGTGTCAGGATCGATCTGCCCGGTGTCAGAAGTCTTGGTCAGAACCTTGTCGTGCTCGATGAAGATTATCTGAGCCTGAAAAACTTCCTTGGCTACAATGTGCAGGGAATCATTGGTTACGACCTGTTCAGGAATTTTGTCGTCGAGGTGGATTACATCAATAAGATGATCACCCTGATTGATCCAGACCACTTCAAACCTCCGCGGAGATACGACTGCATCCCCATGGATATCATCAGTAACAGGCCATACCTGGCCTGCGAGGTGACAACGGAAGAAAGCGGTTCCCTCACCATTCCCCTGCTCATGGACATGGGAGCCAGTTTTGCAGTGATGTTTGAGATTGATTCGGCACAAGTGATCCCTATTCCACGCAACCATATCGAGACCGTGGTAGGAAGGGGACTGGGTGGTGACATCGATGGTCTTGTTGGCAGGATAAAACACTTGCGGATAGGATCCTATCAAATGGATGACGTCATCGCCTCATTTTATGATAAATATCAAACATCGGAGCCTGATCCTGTTATCCGGCAAGGAGCCATCGGAGGGGATATCCTCAGCCGTTTCCACCTGTTCATTGACTATGGGGGTAAAAAGCTATACCTGAAGAGGAACTTCTCCTTTTCGAGGTCCTTTGAATTCAACCTGAGCGGGATGGAGATAACCGCCGACGGCATTGAGCTCAATCACTTCACGGTGTTACGCATCATCCCCCGGTCACCTGCCGACAGGGCAGGCATCTTACCAGGAGATAAGATCGTCATGTTCAATGGACGTTCCACGGAGGAGATGACACTCAATGAACTGAATCATCAGCTTCGGCTCAAACCCGGCAAAAAGATCTGGCTAAAGCTGGAAAGAGATGGCAGGTGGATCAAACGTTCGTTCACGCTTGAAAGGAGTGTCTCAGAATCTGTCGAATACCCCTCCCCCGTTGGGGGTGTGTCAAAATGAATGTTATTATTAAAACACGAAGATCACAGAGGAGTGCGGAGAACACAGAGGACCGATAAGGAGTTATTTAAACTCCGTGATCTCCGTGAATTCTCCGTGCACTCCGTGGTTAAATTGTATTTTGACACAGCCTCGCGCAGGGGTGGAGTGCATTATAAGGTTTTTTGTAATTTTGTGCCCCATTAACAGTTTCCCGTTTATTCTCAAGCATGCAAGCCATCATTCAGATGCCATTTAAAGCCTTACGTCTTACCGTTCTTTTTACCAGCTTAATCATAGCAGGGATCCAGGCACAGGACATACGCCTCTCCCGGATAGAGCCCCCTTTCTGGTGGACAGGCATGAACGATCCCGGTCTTCAATTACTTGTGTACGGTGACAACATCGGGCTCACTACACCGCGTATCACCAGCCAGGAGGTTACTGTCTCCAGTTTCACCAGGGTCAGGAACGACAATTACCTCTTCATTGAGCTGTCGATCAACGGGAAGGCTGAACCGGTCACGTTACGGATCGATTTTCTTTACAAAGATTCTGTTCTTTTCTCCAGGCCGTATGAATTGGAGCAAAGGCGTCCCGGTTCAGCCGACCGACGGGGATTCAGTTCCTCCGATGTCATCTACTTGCTGATGCCTGACCGGTTCGCCAACGGTGATCCGGGCAATGACTCAGTCGCGGGTATGGCCGAACAGCGTGACCGTAGCAATCCTGACGGTCGTCACGGAGGCGATCTGCAGGGCGTGACGGATCATCTGAACTATCTGGCGGATCTGGGGATCACAGCGCTCTGGATGAATCCGTTCCTGGAGAACAACAATCCGAAGTACTCCTATCATGGCTACGCCATCACGGATTTCTACAGGACCGACCCACGGCTGGGAACCAACGAAATGTTCGTTTCCCTTGTTGAAGCGTGCCACAGGAAAGGGATCAAGGTGATCATGGACCAGATCCTCAACCATGCCAGCATCCAACACCCGTTCATGCAGGATCCACCGGATGAAAGCTGGGTGCACCAACATCCTGAATTCACGCGTTCCAATTTCCGGGCTTCCACGATCATGGACCCCTATACGTCCCAGTATGACAGGGACCGGATGCTCAACGGCTGGTTCGACCACCATATGCCCGATCTTAACCAGAAAGATCCGCTTCTGCTGAGGTATCTCATCCAGAACAGCATCTGGTGGATTGAATATGCCAACCTGGACGGTATCCGTCTCGATACGCAACCCTATCCCGACGGGGATGCTACTGCCGCATGGTCGTCAGCCCTGTTCATGGAATACCCTTTCTTCAACGTCGTCGGTGAAGCCTGGATGCAACAGGAATCCATGACCGCTTATTTTCAGAAGGATACACCGAACCCGGATGGTTACAATTCAGGGATCCCTACAGTAACCGATTTTCCGCTCTATTATGCGCTCAACCGGTCGTTCAATGAGAAAGAAGGATGGGACGAAGGTCTTGCCAGGATCTACCTGCTGCGCGCCCAGGATTACCTGTATGGCGACCCTGACAAAAAGCTCCTGTTCTGTGACAATCATGACCTGAACCGGTTCTACTCAGGTATCGGCGAAGATATGAATGCGTACAGGATGGGCTTGACCTACATCATGACTTCTCCGGGGATACCGATGATCTATTATGGTACCGAGATCCTTACGACAGGATTCGAATCACAGGGGCACGGATTCATACGGACTGACTTCCCGGGGGGGTGGCAGGAGGATGCCGTGAATTGTTTTATTGTAGCTGGAAGAACAGAAAGCCAGAATGAAGCCTTTGATTTCCTGCAAAAGCTTCTTTCCTGGAGGAAAACCAATCCCGCCATTCATTCAGGGAAAATGATCCATTTTGTACCAGAAGATGGCATCTATGTATTTTTCAGGGAATCTGAAGATGCAACGGTCATGGTCATCTTCAATAACAACGACAGTCAGAAGATGGTTACGACAGAACGATTCGCGGAATGCATGAATGGGTGTACATCCGCTCTTGATCCGATCACAGGAGAACGAATCAATGACGTCGGGACCATTCGTGTATCCGCTAAATCTGCCACCATTCTTGAACTACAATAATTAGTCAGCATACGCATGAAAAAATCATTGTTAGCCATTTCACTGGTGATCCTGATGAGTCATTGTACCAGGATCGAAGACCTGAAGGTCCACCGGACCACTGACATCGTAGGTCTTGCGACACCCGTGCGCCTTCAGTATGATTCAACGGTCGTATACCTTCGGGATTATTTTTCCGATGTTTCAGCGATCGATTCGGTTTTTGTCAACAACAACCGGATGACCATCCAGTCAGAAGATCATACATTTACCTATTATTCAAATCCTTCTGATCCTCCCATGATGGAGATGAACGTTTGGATCGATAGCCTGCCTTACTCCATTCCGGTTCTTGGATCAAGGAAGATGCCTTACACCTTCAGGTTTGATCCGGCAGGGAAAACATACCAGGCGGTGCAGATCAAGGGTAGCCTCAATGGATGGAATCCATCCGCCACACCCATGGAATTCAGGGACGGCATCTGGCAGGCAAGCGTTGTGCTCAACCCGGGCATCTACCAGTACCTCCTGGTGGTGGACGGATTGGAGATGCTGGATTCTGCCAATCTGGAGAAGATCGACAACAACATGGGCGGATTCAACTCGGCGTTTGTCCTGGGAAGTATAAACGACCCCCTATCGCCGCAATTGAGTGCATCATCTGTGGAACCAGACAGGATTTATCTAGCATCTGAAAATCCGTTCAAGGGGATTTTCATTTATTGGAATAATTACAGACTGGATGAGCGCTGGGTAAGAACGAAAGCGAACGAAGTTGAGGTCACCTTGCCTGCGGCAGTCTGTTCTGAAGAACGGTCTTTTCTTCGTGCATGGGCAGTCAACGATCATGGCGTCAGCAACGATCTGCTCATCCCGCTCAAATACGGTATACCCATCCAGGATGCGGAGCTTCTTTCCCGCACGGACAAGCACCGGATGATCATCTATAACATTATGGTCGACAGGTTCGCCAACGGCGACACGGTCAATGACCGCAAGGTGCCCGATCCGGACATTCACCCCAAAGCCAACTATTTCGGAGGGGACATCCCGGGAATCACCCGGAAAGCGGAGGAAGGTTTTTTTGAAGAACTTGGAGTCAACACGCTTTGGATTTCGCCAGTGATACTGAATCCCGAGGGGGCTTTTGGCCTGTTTCCCAATCCCCGGTCCGAATTCTCAGGTTACCACGGTTACTGGCCCATCTCGTTCACAAAGGTGGATCCCCGTTTTGGCACCTCCGATGATCTGAAAACGCTGACACGTGTTCTGCACGACTGCAACAACAACCTGTTGCTCGATTTTGTCGCACACCACATCCACCTGGAGCACCCGCTGTACAAGCAGCATCCGGATTGGACCACGAGCCTGTATCTTCCCGACGGGACACTGAACACGGAAAAGTGGGACGAATACCGGCTGACCACCTGGTTCGATGTGTTCCTGCCCACGCTGGACCTCTTCAAACCGGAGGTGTATGAAATGCTTTCTGATTCGGCTGTCTACTGGATCAAAGAGTATCAGCTGGACGGCTTCCGCCACGATGCCACCAAGCATATCCCCGAGATCTTCTGGCGTACCCTGACATATAAACTGAAGCAGCATGTAATGGTTGCCGAGAACCGTGATATCTACCAGATTGGTGAGACGTATGGCAACGGGGACCTGATCAGCAGTTATGTCAGTTCAGGACAGATGGACGGCCAGTTCGACTTTAACGTCTATGATGCAGCGATCGCTGTTTTCGGGCGGGAAACCGAATCGTTCGAACGGTTGAACAGTACCCTCCGGGAAAGCTTCATGTATTACGGTTACCATAACCTGATGGGGTACATCTCAGGCAACCAGGACAGGCCCAGGTTCATTTCACTGGCCGGCGGCAGCCTGGGGTGGGACGAAAACAGCAAACTGGCCGGCTGGACAAGGGACATTGAAGTGGGTGATCCCGTTGGATATAAACGCATGGCGCAGCTGATGGCCTTCAATATGACCATCCCCGGCGTACCAGTCATCTTTTACGGTGACGAAATAGGCCTTCCCGGAGCCAATGATCCTGACAACCGCCGCTGGATGAAATTCAGCAACCTGACCTACGATGAGAGCAATCTCAGGCAAAAGGTCAAAACGCTAATTTCTCTTCGGAAAAATAATCTGGAATTCGTCTATGGAGATTTTATCCCATTGCTGGTTTCCGATGAGCAGTATGCATATGCCAGGACCTATTTCGACCAGTTATCCATGGTTGTCTTTAATAAATCCAGCGAGCAACAGACGATTCAGATCGTATTACCCGAAAAATGGGAAGGGAAGGAGTATTATTCCGTCTTTGGTACAGCTTATGACATTTCTGATGGAAACCTTACTGTAATCCTTGAAGGAAACAGCTTTGAGATCCTAAGCATTGAAAAATGAACAAGGAAGCCGATGACCCCACCCTCCAGTGGAAGGGGGCAAATCAAACCGCATCATCCGTCTTCTATCCGCCAGAATACGGAAAATACATAAAACGAAAACATTCACGGAACAACCATTCAAAAAATATCACTTTAAATTTCAAATCATGAAACATTATCGGAATTCACTTTCAATAGTGATGAGTTTCATCATCGTTGCTTTCCTTTGGTCTGCCTGCAAACAGCAACCAACAGAGATCATCGGCCAGTCAAAGCTTCCTGACAGCGAGGTAAGCCATCCCGACTGGAGCAGTAACGCCAGCATCTATGAGGTGAACATTCGCCAGTACACTCCGGAGGGGACCATTCTGGCGTTTGTGAAGCATCTCCCCCGCCCGAAGGATTTGGGCGTCGACATCCTCTGGCTGATGCCAGTCAATCCGATCGGAGAACTGAACCGTAAAGGCACCCTGGGAAGCTATTATTCCATTAAAGACTACGAGGCTGTCAATCCCGAATACGGCACCCTTGAGGACCTGAAGCTGCTGGTTGACAGGGCGCATGAAATGGATATGAAAGTGATCCTCGACTGGGTGGCGAACCACACGTCCTGGGATAATATACTCACGGTGGAACACCCAGAATGGTATGAAAAAGATACAGCAGGCAATCTGGTTTCGCCTTACGACTGGACAGATGTGCTACAGCTGGACTATGATCAGCAGGAGCTGTGGGACTACATGATCGGTGCGATGAAATACTGGATAACGGAAGCCGACGTGGATGGATTCCGCTGCGATGTTGCCGGCATGGTCCCGACGGAATTCTGGAACCGTGCACGCAGGGAGCTGGATCAGGTCAAGCCGGTCTTCATGCTCGCAGAAGCAGAAAAGCCAGAGCTCCTGGTCAGCGCATTCGACATGGATTACGGTTGGGAATTCCACCATATCATGAACAAGGTGGCGCAGGGAACCATGAATGTCGTCGACATGAAGAACTTTTTCAGAAAGAACGACTCCATCTGTCCGGGAAATGCCTACAGGATGTACTTCACCTCCAACCACGATGAAAACAGCTGGCAGGGTACCGAATTCGAACGGATGGGCGATGCCGCTCCCATCATGGCAGTCCTGTCAGTTACAACTCCCGGCATGCCCCTGATCTACAGCGGTCAGGAAGCAGGCCTGGACAAAAGGCTCAGGTTCTTTAAGAAAGACACCATCAAATGGGATGGAGGCCAGGAATACAGTGAATTCTATCGGATCTTGTTTTCCCTGAAGGAAAGGAACAGGGCAGTCTGGAACGGCAACGAAGGAGGTCTTATGGAGATCATTCCCCTGGAAAACGATTCCGTGGTGCTGGCATTTTACCGGCAGAAAGACACGGACCGCATTCTGGCACTTTTCAATTTTTCAAAAGAAAAACAGGAAATCAAGCTCCGGAAATTTGCCTGGCCGGGAAATTATACCGATGTGTTCACCGGCGATGAGCTGACGATACGAAAAAGGGCCCTCTTCAAATTGGAGCCCTGGGATTACAGGATCTTTGAGTTAAAGAAATGACCTCAATCCCGGGAGAGTATGTCAAAATACAATTTAACTACGGAGTACACGGAGATCACGGAGTTTAAACGACTCGTTATCAGTCCTCTGTATTCTCCGTACTCCTCCGTGATCTCAGTGGTTAAATAAAAAACATTCATTTTGTCACACCCTCGAGAAGGGCGTTAGGTGACAGGATCAATATCCCGGATTTTGAGTCAAATTCGGATTGGCTTTGATCGCTGCCGCAGGAACTGGCCACAGCGTAACTTTCTCCGGCGACACGTCCGGCTTCTCCCACCTGGCTTCCGTATACGTCCCGAACCGAATCATATCCGATCTGCGGTGACCTTCGGCATACAGTTCTCTGGCCCTCTCCGCAAGGATATCTTCAAAGGTGACCGTGCTCAGCGCCTGGACGTCGGCCCGCGCCCTGACCTGGTTTACCAGGCTGGCCGCTTCCCCCGCGTCTCCGCCTGTCCGAAGAAGCAGCTCGGCTTTCATCAGCAAAACATCAGCATACCTGAAGATCGGGAAGTCATTGCTCATATAGCGGTCACTGCCCGCAATGAACGGGAATTTGGCGACACGGGCGCCGCACTGCCTCAGGCAGTTGGGCTCCAGCATGTTCACATTGGGCGTCAGATTCAGTCCCGCACCATCGGGATCCCTCGGTTTGGTCGGATTCAGGGGATCAAACTTCTCATAGCTGGGATCCGTGATCTGGACACCCTGCGTATCATACTGCTTGCCAAACAGAAGTCCGTTTCGCCTGAGGTCCGTGGAGTCGAACATATTGAAGAAGGCTTCCTGGGCGCAGATGCCATTCCAGGTGGCACTCTGGATCTCATATTTGCTCTGCAGGCTGTAATGCAGCGTAAACAGGTGAACTTCAAAACCCTGGGCATAAACCTGGTCAAAGGGAAGACCCAGTATATGTTCCCGTGAATTGACGGCATTGCCGATGAAATTGTTGAAAAAATTGGCCTCCAGGTCGTAGCCGTCCGATTGGATGATCGAATCGCAGTAGTTGAGGGCTTCCGCATATTTGGGAGTGCCGGTGAAGACTTCGGCATTCAGGTACAGCTTGGCCAGGATCATGGAAGCTGCGTAGTAATTAATGCGGCCGTAAATGGGCATTCCAGTCTCCCTGGAAAGAAGAGGCATGGATTCTTTCAGTTCTGTTTCGATAAAATCGAAAACTTCCTGCCGGGAATTCGTAGTTGGCTTATAATCAGCAGGGTAATCAAACCTATCAACAATGGGTACATTCCCGTACAGATCGATCAGCCAGTAATAGTAAAGGGCACGAAGTCCTCTCAGCTCAGCGATGGCGATCGGGGCGGTCTCGCTTTCGACCCCCTTGAACTGGTCGATCAGCTGGTTGCATTTGTTAATGCCCTCATAGCAGATGTTCCACCAGAAAGATATATACCCTTCGTCGGGCGTCCAGGTCTGACGGTGATAACGGTGCCATTCTCCCCCGTCGAACCAGTCGCCGCCGCGTTGAGGAACAACCAGCAGATCGGTCCCGGCCTCCTTGCCAACCATCCCGTATTTATGGCCGATCAGCCAGTAAAGATTGGTATAGGCAGCACCAAACGCATAGATCAGGTTGTCGGGATCCTCAAAGAACAATTCGCCGGTCAGGTCAGAATAGACTTCTTCTTCCAGCTTGGTGCACGATGGCTGAACAATGCCGAGCAAAAGGACCGCTATGATTATTTTAACTGAAAACGATATTCTTTTCATGACTCAGTCGTTTTGATTTTTAGAAAATTAGGTTCAATCCAACGGTGAAGGAGCGGGTGCTGAAATAGGTCTTCTCCCTGTCCAGCCCGGGTGCTAGGGGATTGTTGTTGTCGTTTGAATCCCCGTACCTGACCTCTGGATCCACACCACTGTAATCGGTGATCGTGAACAGATTCTGTCCGGAAAGATAGACCTTCACCATGGAAATATACTTATTCTCGGGCACGTTAAAATTGTATCCCAGTGCAAAATTGTCCAGCTTCAGGAAAGATGCCTTTTCCACATGGACATCCGAGTACTGGATCCCATCCTGCGCTTCGATGAAATCCTGGGCGATGCCCATGCCGCTCTGGATGGCGATCGTACTGGGTTCACCGAACCGGGCATTGTTGACATTCACCAGCGAATGGCCAAATACGCCTCTAATGAAGAAATTCAAATAGAAATTCTTATAACTGAAGCTGTTCCCCCATCCAAACTGAAAATCAGGAAGACCATTCCCAACCACCTCGACATCCGTTTTTTGGTCAAAAATGCTGTCATTGTTAACATCCTTATACCTTTTCACATATATTTCCTTCGTGGAATCATATTCGATCCCGAGAAAAACAGGTGCGATGATCTCTCCGATGGGCCCGCCCTCATACACCTTGATCGTTTCAACACCCGTCAGGTAAGGATCGCCCAGGACCCCGTAATACCTATCGCTCGCTCCTTCCGCAATTTCATGGGTGATCTTAATCAATTTTGTATCAATGTAATAGGCAAGATTCAGGTTTGTACTCCATTTAAACTGATCCTTCGGGGTCACATCAAAATTCAATGCCAGCTCGATCCCCGAGTTTTCCAGCTCACCCACGTTCAGCCACATTCTGTCGGTCGGGTAAGGTGGCACCGGAACGTTATACTCAAGCATCAGATCGGTGCTCCGGCTCTTGTAATAATCAAACGAACCGGAAAGCCTGTAGTCAAGCAGGTAAAAGTCGAGCCCGGCGCTCCACTCCTTCTTGACTTCCCACTTCAGATCCGGGTTGGCATTTCTGACCAGCTTGTAGGCCTGGATGAAATTACCCTCGTAGAAGAAATTCCCGTTAGGATCCACATTGAAAAGGTCCTGGGAAAGGTACGGCTGGGGCGGGAGGTTACCGGTTTCCCCGTAACCTGCGCGGAGCTTCAGCCGGTTAACATATGGAATGTCAACGAACTGTGTAATATCCACGCCGGCACTCACACCAGGGAAATTCCCCCATTTTTCATTCACACCGAACATGGTTGAACCGTCCCTTCTGAAATTTCCGGTCAGGAAAATGGCATCTTTCCAGTTGACCGAAGCCCTGGCGAAGAATCCTATCAATGTAGAACCGTATTTATAACTGGACACCATTTCATCGATGGGAACGATGCCCGATGCAGATCCCAGGCTGTTATAGGTGAAAGCATCGGTGAGGAATCCTTCACCATATGCGGAATACCGGTCAGCGATCTCTTCCTGCCAGGAATAGCCACCCAGCACTTTAACATTGAAATCACCGAAGTCCTTTTGAAATTCCCCGGTGGCTTCAAATAGCTGATGGAAACGGTCATCCATGTTCTTTTTGGCGAATCCGGAATGATTACCTGATTTATCGCCCCGGGTAGCATTGTATAAGCTGTATTTGCTGGTATAGGTCCCAAACAGGTCATTACCTCTTTCCTGGCTGTAGAACACGCCGAATTTCAGCCATTTCACAGGTTGAAAATCGGTCTTGATGCTCGCAATGATCTCCTTCTTGGTTCCGTCCAGTGTATTTTGCTCGATGGCAGCCACCGGATTGTAGAATGCAAATGCCGGCTGCTGGAAATAACCTCCCCACTCAGCAACATAGGCTGCCGTTGCAGCTGATGTATCGTTCCCAACACCATGTATGGGAGCTGTGGGATTGTAATTCGTCAAAAATCCAAGAGCTGAGGAGGGTGCATAATCCTCGTCCCGCATGGTGGCCGACAGGTTAAAATCAAAGGTGAGCATATCATTCAGGGCCTTCTGGGTGTAATTCAGACGTCCGTTGATCTGATCATAACCTGTATGGATGACCACGCCATCCTGTTTTCTGTAATTGAGTGACACCCTGTAGTTGGATTTCTCCTGAGCACCGTTGAGGGCGAGGTTGTAAACCTGTGTGAATCCCGTCCGGGTGATTGCATCCATCCAGTCTGTTTCACTTCCGTAATCCGTATGGCTCGGAAATTTGAGGTATTCATCCTTTGTCAGGACGTCGATTTTCCTATCGATCGTTTCAACCGTAAAGTTGGTGTTGAAATCGATGGTGGTGCCTTTTTTTGCTTCCTGGAGCCTGCCTTTTTTCGTCGTGATCAGGATCACGCCGGATGCCGCACGTGTGCCATAGATGGCAGATGCGGAGGCGTCCTTCAGTACGTCCATGGATGCAATATCCTGCGGGTCAACGGATTTAAGAGAAGCTCCCTGCACACCGTCGATGATGATCAGTGGCTCGGTATTGCTTCCAAACGTGGAAAGTCCGCGAAGCCGGATTGTAAAATCGGCGTTGGGATCCGCTCCCGGACGGGCGATGGACAATCCCGCGACCTTCCCCTGGATCAGCTGGATGGGATCGTTGACGTTACCGTCGTTGAAGTCCTCGGATTTGACGCTGGCCACCGCGCTGGTCACTTCCTTGATTCGCTGGGTGCCATAACCGACCACCACAACCTCGGTCAGCTCCTGGCCTGGTTGCAGAATGACATTGATGACATCAACCGTAATCGGGATGATCTGAGGGGTGTAACCCACATAGGAAAAACTCAGGGCCTGGACCGTTTCCGGTACGACCAGGCGGTAGTTGCCATCCAGGTCGGTGACAGTCCCTATGGTTCTGTCCTCTGCAGCCGTGATGGTTACCCCTATCAGGGTCTCGCCGGTCTCACCATCCGTCACGTTCCCGGTGATAATCTTCTCCTGGGAAAAGCCCCAGCCGGAGCAGGCAATGAGGAAAAGCAACAGCATGCCTGCCTTCTTGAACATGTGTAGTTTTCTGGTCATATATTAAGATTTTGATGATTGAATTCTGTGAAACGCGCGTCGAAAATACGTATTTTTTTATTACTTGTTCATTTTCGGTACAAGTTATTCTCAGATAGGGGGAAAACAGTATACTTTTAAAAAAATTTGTTAAATTTCAGCAGGTATTTTAGAATGTTGAAGAATTAATGCTAATTTTACACCTAATGATCCCTGAGAAATTTGGGATTCTAATGGAATTGCTATACTTTTGACCAATATTTTTTACATCTCTCGATAAAGAATTAATAACCAAACTTTAACCAACATGAAGAAAGCATTACTCTTTACCATTTTATTCGCTTCATTCATCTCATTTGAGGCGATGAGCCAGTGTGGGCGTGTTAGCCTGATAGGCGAGTTCAACGGTTGGGCCGGAGACGTTTTCATGACAAGAAATCCTGAAACGCCTGCCTCCTTTACCGCTTTTATAACCCTAACAGAAGCTGATGACACCTCTGAGCCACCCGATGGTATCATCGAACTGAAATTCCGTGAAAACGCAGACTGGACTGTTAACTGGGGCGCTGCTGATTTTCCATCCGGGATTGGTGTTCTCAATGGAGCCAACATTCCCGTTCCACTTGGGAATTACTATGTCACTTTCGATTGCGAAACGGGTGCATATAATTTCATCACCACCTGCGGTACGATTAGCGCCATAGGTGAATTCAACGGATGGGCAGCGGATTATCCAATGTACCGCGATGCACTCAATGTGGATCAGTGGACAACAACCATTTCCTTTAAAGAAGCAGATGACACAAGTGATCCGCCAGATGGCATCATTGAAATGAAATTTCGCCAGAATGCCGACTGGGGAGTGAACTGGGGCGCTGCTGACTTCCCCTCCGGAATAGGTGTACAAGACGGAGCCAACATCCCTGTCCCCCTGGGAAATTACAAAATCACGTTCAACTGCTCAACGGGAGAATATAATTTTACCTCCACATGTGGAGATATAAGCATAATCGGAGAATTCAACGGATGGGCAGGCGATGTTGCGATGATGAGAATGGATGATAACCCGGATCAATGGCATGTGTTGCTTACCCTGTTACCTTCGCAGGACGGAAACGCCGATAACATCATCGAACTCAAGTTCCGCCAGAATGCGGACTGGGGCGTGAACTGGGGATCCGCTGATTTCCCGTCAGGGATCGCTGTACAAGGTGGAGCTAACATTCCCGTTCCACTGGACGGCACGGGTACAACCACCGATTATCATGTCCTATTTAATTGTGCAACAGGCGAATACAGCTTTACTGCCGCTTCCGGAACGATCAGCATGATCGGAGAATTCAACGGCTGGAACGGCGATGTCCCCATGAACAGGGATGCAGCAGATCCGAACCTGTGGACACTCTACCGCTCATGGTATGCCAACTCACAGGTCAAATTCCGTGAAAACAACGACTGGACTGTAAACTGGGGCGATGATACCTGGCCATCAGGGATTGGTACGCCAAATGGACTGAATATCCCTTTGGTTGCCGGTAAATATGATGTGACCTTCAACTCCTCCACCGGAGCTTACAACTTTGTGGCAAATGATGCGAACTGCGGGGAAATCGGCATTATCGGTGATTTTAATGACTGGGGCGCCGGTGAACCGGTCACTGACCTGTGGATGGTAAGGGATCCGATGTATCCCAGCCTATTCACTGCTACTGTTAACTTCACCAGTTCCACTGGCGTACTTTTCCGCATGGACGGAGATCTGACCTATACCGAAGTATGGGGAGGCACTTCCCTCTGCCAGACAGGTGTTAAAGATCCTTCCAAGATCATTTCGGTCGCCGGAGGTAAATACAATATCACCTTCAATTGCAAGTCAGGAGACTATTGCTTCGAGCGGCTCGGGAATTCAGTGATCGCTCCCGAAGTGTTTGCCATGACCATAGACGGCAAACTGGATGAAGCCGACTGGAAGATCAACCAGAATATTTCCCGGATCGTTGACGGTACAGCCACCGAAGACCTGAACACGGTAAACTTTGGAGTGACCTACAACGATGAATTCCTGTTTGTTGGTATCGACATCGTCGATGCCATTCCTTCCGCCGGTGACTGCGGAGAGGTCTTCCTGGATGGCAACAAATCTGGAGGAGCATATGATGCCAGCGATATCCATCTCAAATTCGGGATCGGGGGTATCGAGGTCATTTATGGCCCTGCCGATATCGATTGCCAACTGGGCTTTGTTTTGACGACTACCGGATATGCAGGTGAGGTTGCCATCCCATGGGCCGCCCTGGATCTGACCCCGGGCGCTGTTATGGGATTCGACATCATCATATCGGATGACGATACCAGTACGGGCGTTGATTACAAACTGGCATGGAATGGTGGCATAGAGGATTATGAAAACACGTCAGGCTTTGGCGACCTGGTATTTGGCGTACTGTCATGCGGCTGCATCAGTGTATACAATGAGACGATCGGGGATGTCATTCTTAGAAATCCGATTGACGAACCCACCAAATATGTTGGTACCTATAACTTCGATGACAACTACAACCTTGTGTTCCGGAAAGATATGCAGGGAACAGTGACCTGGGCAAAAGATGTCTTCCCCCAAGGCACGGCCGAACTTGATGGTCCAGCTATCCCCGCCACTACCGGCAGATACAGGATCCATTTCGACTGCCTGACAGGAGAATATAAATTCGAAGCATCTGCCTTACCCGTGGAAGGTATCGCCTATGCTGCGTATCTTGCCACCCCGCCCGTCATCGACGGGGACCTGGGTGAATATACCCTCGCCTATGGATCTGAGATCCTCGTCGCAGGCACCGGACCCAATAACAATACCGTTACCTGGGGTGCAAACTGGGATGAAAACAACCTCTATCTCGGGGTGAAAGTGGTAGACGCTGTTGTCGAAGGGAGCGGTAACCCCTGGGATAACGACGCTATTGAGTACTACATCGATGGCAATAATGACAAAGGTGCAAAGGTGGAACCCGGATTCGACACGCAATTGATCCAGGATTTCTTCAGCGCAAGCACAGCAGATACCTCCTTATGGTTCAAAGCCGATGGCGTCCAGGCTACACCCGACCAGTGGGATGCCAAATGGATAGCTACCAGCAACGGATACAATTGCGAAGTGAGACTGTCATGGAGCATCTTCAGCTTTTCTCCCGGAAGAGGAAGGGTCATTGGATTCAGCCTCGGAAACAACGACAGTGACAATGGTATTGGACGTGATTACCAGACCGTGTGGTATGGAACGGAAAATAACTGGAGCAATCCGGGCGACCTTGGCGATCTGCAGCTTACCGGCGGCGAATATTACTATGGATTTGAAGAGATCTTCTTCAACACCAGCATCAACCTGTACCCGAATCCTACCAACGGGAACGTCTACCTGCAAACCACCACCGACGACCTGAACGGCGACGTTACGATCTATGTCTCGGATATCACCGGAAAGACCATGAAGGTGATCAACCAGCGACTGAATGGCATCAACAACATCGTTACCATCGGCACTGATGACCTGTCAACAGGTATGTATATCGTCAATATCCTCACGGAAAGCGGCAAAAGAGCTGTGAAAAAGCTCGTTGTCTACTGATGACATCAGATTTCTCACACAACGAAAGGCTGCTTCGGAAACCGGGGCAGCCTTTCGTATTTTAATGCTAAACCTGTACTTATGCCATGAAAAAAAACCTACTCTTTATTATTGTGATCGCCATGCTGTTTATCCAGAATGCAAGCTCCCAGTGCGGGATGATCAGCCTGATCGGCGAATTCAGCGGGTGGGCTGAGGATCATTACATGACGCGCGACACGATCAATCCTGATCTCTGGACCACCTTCATTACACTGACCGAAGAAGATGATCAATCGGGGGAAGATAATATTGTCGAAATGAAATTCCGCGAAAATAGTGAATGGTATGTCAACTGGGGAAGCGCTGAATTCCCATCCGGAACCGGTGTCCAGAATGGGCTGAACATTCCGGTACCCCTGGATGGCACGGGACTGACGACCGATTACTATGTCACCTTCAATTGCGTCACCGGAGAATATTATTTTCAGTCAGCATCCGGACTTATCAGCATCATTGGTGATTTCACCGGCTGGACAGGTGATATTCCCTTGAACCGGGATGCGACGGATCCCAACCTGTGGAAACTGTCCCGATCCTGGTACGCGGATTCTTACGTAAAATTCAGGGAGAACAATGACTGGACTATCCACTGGGGAAGCAGCAGCTGGCCATCCGGCACAGGATTCCAGGACGGTCCCAATATCCCCCTGGTTCAGG
>JAQUQD010000025.1 GCA_028716265.1 Bacteroidales bacterium
TTGATCATAAATGCCTGATAATCATAGGAAAAAGCATCCATGTAGGTAGCCAGTACACAACCGACCGAGCTAAGGCCACACAGAAAAAGCGTATTGATATCCTTCACTTTTAAAAGGGAATCCAGTTCCGTTTTTACGAATGAGCTGGGGTAGGTCTTGATCACTTTCAGGTCTTCCTGCCTTACCAGCAGTGATTCCGGATACTCAAATCCTGCCTCACCGGGAGTCACACCATAATCCGCGCTGGAGTGGTAGATCCGTATGATGGGAAGGTTCATCTGCCTGAAAATCATCAGGGAATAGTTCATCATCTGGATTGCACGCTCCTGGTCTTCTTTTGACATCATTGGCATGAATGCATTCTGTGTGTCAATGATCAGCAATGCAGGCTTCATTTCCTTCTTTTCCAGTGAAATCTGAGAAGTCAGTGGAAATGAAAATGAAAGTAAAAGGATAATTACAGTAGCAAACTTTTTCATGGTATGCGCGTAAGAATTATAAATTAAACAATCGGCGTCGGGTTTTGTTCGATGATCAGAATGGAAGGTCGTCTTCCACTTCCATCCGGATGTTTGTTCTGTCCGGCTCTTCCTCCTGTCCCTCATCATGCGCCTCAGCCATTGTGGCAGAACGGTCTTCTGTTTCCGCAGCATGGATTTCGGGCTTGTCCAAAAGCATTGATACGGCTCGTACATCCGTATACCAGCGTCCGTTGAACTCGCGGCTTTCAATCGTGACCTCAAGCTTCAACGGTTTGTACAGCATGTCCTGGTTCAGTTCCACACGGTCGTTCCAGCTGGAGATACAGATTTTTTTTGGATAACTATCCTCGGTTTCTAAAATGAATTCCTGTTTTTTCCATGGCCCGTTTCTCCCTTCCCCGTGTACTTCAGGTAAAATGGAAATGAGTTTCCCGCTGAGTTGCATAATCATCTGTTTAGTCTAATCAAAAGTACAAAAAAAAGATAAAAAACGAACAAGTTTGCAGTAATTAATCCTGGAAAATAATATTTTAATTATTTTTATATGTTTTTAACAAACTCATGAATTCAGGAACGGGAAAAATCGAAAAACCGTTGACGGCAAGGCGTGTGGGATACCTGATCACCATCGCTTTACAGTTCGCCGGTATGTACATCTTGCTGCATCTCTACGACTGGAACGTTCCATTTCTGACAGAGGATTACAAAGACCTGCTCTGGTATATCCGCATATCCTTTTATGCAGCCATCATTGCCTATGCAGTATTCCTGATCTATGATCCCAAATGGTTCCGGCATCTTCTGAAAGCGATCACAAACATTATCTTCGCCCTCTCCACGATCATGTTCTATGTCATCTTCCCCTTTAACTTCCCCACCGAACAACTCAACAGGATCGTGAAGATCATCCTCCTTGTCATCATGATCCTGAGCTTTATATCCATACTGACGGAACTGGTAGCTGCAATCAAACATGCAGGAAAACACACCAACAATGAACCATAACCTATTCATACGATACCCAGGTACCCTGTTGACCGGGTACCTGCAATGATCCGCAATCCGTACCAACAATTTAACAATTAACAACAATTAACAATTTAACAATGAAAAAGCTCCCTACCCCCTATTCATGGATCCTGATCCTCGGCCTGTTTCTTATCCTGACCTCCTGTGCACCCGGGAACGAGAAATTTGATGTCGCTGCTGCCAATTTCTGGGCAGGTCTATGGCACGGATTCATCTCATTATTTACGTTCATCATCAGTCTTTTCAACGACAAAGTGACGATCTATGAGGTGAACAACGTGGGAAAACTGTATAACCTGGGTTTCATACTTGGAGCAATGATTTTCTATGGTGGAGGATCCAGATCAAGTTGTGGATGGAAAAAATAATTAACTGAAATCAGCAGTGTATGTATCTGTCAAAAAGGAAAAAGATCACCTGGTTGATCATTGTTGCCATGGTGCTTGGAGCCATCGCGTTGATCATTCTCCTGCCACGGCAGGGCGAAGTGAACGATGCCGGCGGTACCATGTGCATTAATTGTCCCATCAAGGTCTACCAGCAGGGAGAGGTCTTTAAGAGCCCCTGTCCGCTCAGGCCCCAGCAGCATTGTGTATTTACTGATAACAATAACTGTCAGTATGATATGAAAAATGCAGGCAACCAGTCGTTCAACAAGGGCGAACCTGTGATTGTCGTCAAGCAGAGGATCCAGGGACTGGTCCAGTTTCTGGAGGTCAACGTGTTGGAGTAACTTAGGCAAATTCCAGATCAAAAATGGCAAAGCCTATAAGGGGTAATGCAGTTCAGTTGATTTCTTGCGGAAGCAGGGTGCCGCTGAGGCGTAGTAGTTCGGTTTCCTGGAGTTTTACCCTGTAGAGGGCTTTGATCATCCTGCTTTGCGCCTCCAGCAGGTTCTCCTGTACGACGCGCAGTTCGATCGAGGACAGAGAGCCAACCCGGTAACTCTCACGGGCAATGTCCATGTTCTTCTCCGCCAGGATCAGATTTTGTTTTTCCAGATCGATTACCCTCAATTCGCTTTTATACTGGTTAAAATGCTGATTGAGTCTGGCAACCAGGTTCAGTTGGACTTCCTCCTCCCTGAGCCGTGCATTGTCCAGGTCAATATGGGCGTTTTTCACCTCACGGGTGCGGTTCATTCCATCAAACAGGGTAAAATCCAGAGAGAGTCCGATGTATGGTCCAAGCTGACGGTTGTATTCGATAAAGGAGGCATCGGTCTCATTTTCAAGAAAATTGTAGCCTGTGCTGAGCGCCACTACCGGATACCGGACTCCCTGCATGCTCCTGAGATCCAGCTGACTCAGCTCCGTATTGTACTTTTCTCCCAGCAGTTCAGTATTAAACTTCAGGCAATGATCCGTCAGTACATCCAGATCCAGAAGTTCCTGTAAAAGGATGGTATCTGCCACCTGAAAAGCAAGGGTGGCATCGCGGGCCAGGATTTCATTCAAGGCGATGCAGGCGTTGTTCGTTAATGCCTTTTGCTGGATCAGCGAGGACTCATCCGCATTCAGGTCGACCTGTGCCCTAAGGTATTCCAGTTCGGACGCGGCTCCGATGGAGCTCCTGGTTTCGGCGATACGGGTCCGTTCGCCCGACAGGTCCACCTGTTCGCGGAGCACCTTTTCCATCATCTGATTCCTGACAATGTCATTATAAACCATGATGATCAGGGATAAAGTCTTTTCCATCTCCATCCTGATCTGCAGCTCTCCCATTTCCTGCAATTTGTTCAGCCGGTCACGGTTGACGAACATGTTCATCCCGTCGAACAGGGTCCAGTTCAAAAAAATGCCGGCGTCCACCCAATCGGTACCTGCAGCGCTCTCATTGAGTTCCTGTCCCGACATAACCCTGACGTCAGCATGCTTCACGCTTGTCTCATATCCGCCAGAAATGCTAACCACTGGTAAAAAGCCTGCATTTCCGGGTGTGTTGTTGTTGGTGGTAATATCGACTTCATTCCGGACGATCCGGATTCCGAAATTGTTCTCCATACCTATCTTTACAGCATCGTCAAGGCTGAGGAAGGGCTGACCTATGCTGCATTGAATGCCTGCAAAAAGTCCGACAGCCAATAGGGTAAGCCTGGCAGCAGAAATCAGGCCATGGCCAGGCACTATACATTTTTTAGGGAGTAGGATCATTAGAAACTGTTTTGATAATGTCTCTTGACAAATAGGTATAAAGGGCGGGTACGATGTAAAGCGAAAAGAATGTGGCAAAGAGCATCCCCCCGACGACAGCGATCCCCATGGAGCGCCGGCTTCCGGATGACGCGCCGATGGACATAGCGATCGGTAAAATTCCCAGGATCGTCGCCGAGGCGGTCATCAGGATGGGCCGTAGCCGGGTGGCCGCAGCATGGCGTACGGCCTCATACTTATCGCTCCCTCTCAGCTTTCGTTGATTCGCAAATTCGACGATCAGGATGCCATTTTTGGTGACCAGGCCGATCAGCATGATGATGCCGATCTGGCTGAAGATATTAAGGGTCTGGTCGAAAAACCAGAGTGACAGCAATGCTCCGAACAAGGCAAGCGGTACGGTCATCAGGATGACCAACGGATCGAGCCAGCTGTTGAACTGTGCGGCCAGAATAAGGTAGATGAGAACAAGTGCCAGCATGAAGATATACTGTAAACTGGCTGAACTTTCCGCATAGTCGCGCGCCTGTCCTGCCAGGTCAGTCCTGAAGTTGGCAGGTAATACTTGTCCGGCGATGCGTTCCATTTCCCTGATGCCATCCCCAAGGGTCATACCCGGGACAGTACCTGCAGAAATGGTTGCAGACAGATAACGGTCGTACGTGAAGATCGTGGAGGGATTAATGCCTTCCTCCCAATGGATAAGGTTTTCCAGAGGAATCAGCTCACCCCTGCTATTTCTGACGTTCAGCAATTTGAGATCCTCCGGGGAATTCCTGTACTCCCGCGCCACCTGGCCGATCACCTGGTATTGTTTCCCATTCATATAAAAATAATCGAAACGCTGACCACTAAGGGCAAACTGAAGCGTGGTGGCGATATCCCTTACGGAGACTCCCATCAACGCAGCACGGTCACGGTCAATGGCAAGGCGCAGCTCGGGTTTGTTGACCTTCAGGTCGGCGTCCACAAAACGCAGAATGGAGCTCTTTCGGGCTTCTTCCAGGAAAAGGGGCAACACGCGCTTGAGCGAATCAAAGCTCGACGACTGTATCACAAACTGAAGGGCCTGACCGGCAAACCGGCTGCCGATGGTCGGGGGTTCAAAAGGAAATGCGCTGATACCTGTTATGCTCTGAAGATCGAGGGAGACTTTCCGGAGTATATCCGACTGGGTCCGGTCTCTCTCTTTCGGATCACAAAGGTAGAAGAGCACCTGGCCTTTGTTGGGTGCATCAATGGTGCTGAGGCTCGGGGCGATGATAGAAAAGTTACGAATGGTTTCGGGTATCGAATCAGCCACATACTGGCTCATCTCATCCATGTACTTTTCCATGTATTCAAAAGAAGAACCTTCCGGGCCCAGGGTAGTGATCCGCACATTCGACCTGTCCTCAAGAGGCGCCAGTTCAGAATGCAGCCCCCTGCCAAGATGGAGGATCAGAACAGCAACAACGGCAAAAATGGGCCAGATCACCCAGCGGTATTTGATGAACGCGGCCAGGGAGTACCGGTAACGGCGGTTTAGATTGAGAAAAAAGGGTTCGGTGAGCTTGAAGAACCAGTTCAGATTCAGATGACGCTGCTGCGTCAGGATGCGCGATCCCATCATGGGAGAGAGCGTAAGCGCCACAAAACCGGATATCATCACAGAACCCGCCACAACGATGGCAAATTCCCTGAACAGCTTACCTGTCAATCCCTGGAGGAACATGATCGGAATGAAGACCACTGCCAGGGTCAGCGTGGTGGAAATGATGGCAAAGTAGATCTCCTGAATGCCTTTGTGGGCAGATTCCCTGGCAGAAAAGCCTGAATCGACCTTCGTGTAGATGATTTCCAGCACAATGATGGCATCGTCGCAAACCAGCCCAATGGCAAGGATCAGCCCCACCAGGGTAAGTACGTTGATGGTGATACCAGTGAGGTACATGATGAAAAAAGTGGCGATGATCGAAATGGGGATGGCTATCACGGGAATGACAGCAGAGCGCCAGTCACGCAGAAAGAAATAAATGATCAGGACCACAAGGAAGAACGCAAGGAGCATGGTTTCTTTCACTTCTTTGATGGCGTTTCGTTCAAACACCGTAAAGTCAAATCCCAGCCTCATCTCAATGTCGGGTGGTAAAACCTCACTGACTTCATCCATTCGCTTATAGAACTCATCGGCGATATCAATCGTGTTAGCGCCCGGCTGGGGAATGACCCCGATGGCCACACCGGGGAAAAGGTCGTTCTTGAAGATCGTGCGCTCGTTTTCCGCTCCAAGCTCAGCGTGGCCGAGATCGCTGAAACGCATGATGGATCCGTCTTTTTCTATTATGGTGAGGTTATTGAATTCTTCAGGAGTCGTCAGCAATCCCAGCGTTCGCACGCTGAGCTCGCTGTTATCCCCTTCTATCCGCCCGCTGGGAAGCTCAACATTTTCCCGAACGACCGCCTGTTGAACATCCAGCGGGGTGAGATTATGTGCCGCCAGCTTGTCAGGATCAAGCCACAAACGCATGCAGTATTTCTTTTCACCGAAGATCTTGATCCCCCCTATCTCCGGGATCGTTTGGAGCCGGTCCTTGATGACCCGGTCAACAAGATCATAGACTTGCAACAGGTCACGGGATTCGCTTTTCACCGTCAGGAAAATGATAGGGGTGGCGTTGATATCCAGCTTTTCAACAATGGGAGGATCGATGTCCTTGGGTAGAAAACGGATTGTTTTCGCAACCTTGTCCCTGACGTCATTGGCTGCCCGCTCCAGATCCTCTCCAATGTTGAATTCAATGGTGATCAGACTTGACTGCTCCGTCGACTGTGAGGAGACCACCCTTACACCTTCTATCCCGCTGATGGCTTCTTCAAGAGGATCCGTGATCTGTGTCTGAATGATGTCGGCATTGGCACCGACATAGATCGTGGTAACATTGACGATGGGAGGCTCCACGTCGGGGTATTCCCGGTCACCCAGCATAAAAAAGCTGACCGTACCGAAAATGATCAGAAGGATCGCAAAAACGATGGGCAGTATAGGTCTGTTGATGCTAACGGAGGAGAGGCTCATGTCAGTAAGTATTTACGATCTGTACTCTGGCTCCGGGTCTTAACCTGAGCAGGTTGGTCATCACGACGGTGTCGCCTGCAGACAAGCCTTCCAGGATCTGAACACTTTCGTTGTTCCTGATCCCGGTTTTTACAGGCAATGCTTGTACATACCCGTCCTTTTGCATAAATACCTGATAACCCTTCAGTACCGGGATAAGACACTGGCTCGGGATAAAGATGCTGGTGCTTGTCTCCTGAAAATCGAGGAACACTATGGCCGACAGGCCTGGCATGAGCTTACCTTCTTTATTGCCGGCCAACGCCCTGATTTTTAAGTTGCGCGTGGAGGCGTCCACGGACGGTTCCAGCGCTTCAACGGTTGCCTGGTAAATAACCGGGCTGCCCGATAACGTAAAGGTCACTGTTTGCCCCTTGCTTATGCTGCCGGCGTACCGCTCCGGTACCGTAAAATCGAGTTTGATCTGGCTGACATCCTCCAGTGTGGTCAGAATATCCGTGGGTTTGACATAAGCACCCTCGCTGACATTGCGCAGACCAATCCTCCCTGAAAACGGCACCCGTATCTCCGTCTTGTCTATGTCGACCTGGACGCGTGCTATCTCTGCCCGGAGTGTCTTAAGGCGGTTGAGCGTTTCATCGTAGGCCTGCTGACTGATCCCTCCCTTCTCCAGCAAGACATGGTCGCGGCTTTCATTCTGGACCGCCAGCTCCTCCTGGATACTGAGCCTGTTTAAATCTGCCTTCAGCGTTGCGTCGTCCAGCTTGAAAAGCAACGATCCTCTGGCAACATACGTCCCCTCCTGAAAATGGATGGCTACCAGCCGCTGGCTTACCTCGCTCTGGATCAGGACGTGCTCGTTGGCCAGGAGAGATCCCACAGAGCTGATCTGATAGCTGACCAGGGTATCCCTGGCAATGTATGCATCCGCACCAATTGCCTGAACGGTGGCAACAGATGCAATGGATTGGCTTTGACGTTTGTTGCGCACTATTTTGACGACTGCAAAGGCGATGAGGGCTGCAGCAAGGAGATAAAGAATGATCGATCGTTTCATCCTGATTAAGTTGGGAATTTTTCAGAATCCACGAAAAGTATGAAAAAATAACCAATAATAATAAGAAAAACAAATTTTTTTACCAGGAGAAGCTCCCTTCCTTATCACATGACCAACTCTTCACGATCGGTTACGAGAAATGAATATCAAACCTTGTGAATTGAACCTGCAAGCCCTCAGCGATCAGTGCGTCATCTGATCCAATTGTCGGCCGGAATCCGGTCAGGTAAGCATGTACCCATCTTATGCCTGCCGGGTTAGATAGCTCTTCAAAGCTGTCACATATTTTTCAAATGCTTCGACACCTTTGGGAGCAATCCTGCAAGTTGTTAAAGGCATTTTATTGCGAAAACTTTTTATCACCTGTATGTACCCAGCGTCATTCAATTTGCTTATCTGGACACTGAGGTTGCCTCGCGTTGCGCCGGTTCTTTCCAGCAGATAATTGAAATCTGCCGACTCAACGCTAATAAGAACTGACATAATGGCCAGTCTGAGCTGTGAATGTAGCAACGGATCAAGTTCTTCAAACATACGATTCTTATTTGGGGGTTTGCCGGATCATGTAACCCGGAATAAGATAAGCAATAATGATTGAAAGTGCTACAAGCAAAAGCATGTATTCTCCCGGAACGACAAATACTCCCAGAGATATTATCCAGCTGCAGATACCACCAATGATCAGCGGCCTGAATTTTAATATTCCCCCTGAAACAAAGGTGCCCAGACCATACATTGCAATGATCAGTGCGTTCGTGACATGCCATGGGATCAATCCAAAAATCGCAAAGGATAGGACTACCAGCAAAAGGGAAAAAAATCCCCACCACAGATAAATAATGGCTGTATCAATGTGGGTTCGGTAGTTCGACTTTTTACCAAGGCGTATTCCTACAGTCACAGAAATCACCATCCCTACCGTCATGATGATGGGCCAGGCTAAAAATGAATAATGGTAGCCAAGCTTCATCAGGATAAAATGGGTCAGACTGGCAATGAGTACAAGCCAGCCCCATAATAGATAAAAAAATGCACTTTCCTTGATCTGAGCCTTTGAATTATCAATCATTTCGTAAATAAGGTCCAGTTTGTCCCCATAGTCAGATTTGGTTTCCATTTCGTGTTGTTTTAATAACATGTAATTGTACATTTTATAAACTTAGCGCAAATATAAATAAGTTTATTTGATAAACTATAATTGTTTATAAATATTTTAAAGATATTTGCAAATAAAAACGTTGGACATGTACGAATACAAGTTTATCCGCATAACTTTCATTCTGGCGGGTGTTCTGGCACTCCTGGTGACATCCTGCCGTGAAAAACAACTCAAAATGCAAGAAACCGTGAATCCCTTTTTTACCGAATACATTACTCCCTTTCAAGTTCCCCCGTTTGACCAGATCAGGAATGAGCATTTCATGCCTGCCTTCGTGGAAGGGATGAAACAACAGCTGGAGGAGGTGAATTCGATTATCCAGGATCAGGAAGCTCCCTCCTTCGCCAACACGATCGAAGCACTGGAATATAGCGGATCACTGCTTCGGAAGGTCAGTGACATTTTCTACAACCTGACCTCATCCAACACAAGCGATGAGCTGCAGCGTATTGCCAGGGAAATGGCTCCGGTCATGGCCAAGCACCGAGATGACATTAACCTGAATCCCTTGCTCTTCGACCGGGTCAAGGCCGTCTACGCGCAGCGAGACAGTCTGGGACTCAATCAGGAACAATATAAGCTGTTGGAAAACAAATACAAGGATTTCGTGCGCGGAGGTGCCAACCTCAACAAAGAGGAACAGGAACGGTTCCGCAAGATCAACGAAACGCTTTCCTCCCTCACGCTCCAGTTTGGCGATAATTTGCTTAAAGAGACCAATGCCTTCAAACTGGTCATCGACAAGCGAGAGGATCTTGCTGGCTTGCCGAACGCTGTGATCCAGGCCGCTTCCGATGCTGCAAATGCTGCCGGATTGCCTGACAAGTGGGTGTTCACGCTCGATAATCCCAGCCGCTTACCTTTCCTGACCTACGCCGACAACAGGGATCTTCGTCGGGAACTCTTCATGGCTTACATCAATAAGGGAAACCATGGCGACAGCACGGACAACAAGGCGATCGTATCCGAAATAGTCAGGCTGCGGATCGAACGCGCCCACCTGCTGGGGTATGAATCACACGCTGATTTCATCCTGGAAAAGAACATGGCCAAAGAACCGAAAAAAGTGTACGAACTGCTGGATAAATTATGGCAGGTGGTGTTGCCTGCCGCCACCCGGGAAGCCGAAGCGCTGCAGAACAAGATAAAAAATGAGGGCGGCGATTTCAGACTTGAGCCCTGGGATTGGTGGTACTACTCGGAAAAAATAAAAAAAGAAAAGTATAACTTCGATGAGGAGGTGCTCCGCTCCTATTTTAAGCTCGACGATGTCATCAATGGCGTCTTCATGGTCGCGAACAAACTGTACGGACTGCAATTCACCGAAAGAGCCGATCTTCCCAAATACCATCCGGATGCCAGGGTATTTGAAGTCAGGGAATCCAACGGATCCCATGTGGGGATTCTGTATATGGACTTCTTCCCCAGGGAAAGCAAGCGCTTTGGCGCATGGATGAACAATTACAGAGACCAGTACCGAAAGGACGGCCAACACATCTCCCCTGTGGTCACCGTCGTCTGCAACTTCTCTAAGCCAACCGCTGACCAGCCTTCACTGTTGAGTTATGATGAGACGAGCACCCTGTTCCATGAATTCGGTCATGCCCTGCATGGCCTGCTGTCGGACTGCACCTATCCGAGCTTGTCAGGCACTTCAGTGCCACGTGATTTTGTTGAGCTTCCGTCACAGATCATGGAAAACTGGGCTGCTGAGCCCGAGGTGCTGTATATGTTTGCCCGGCACTATCAGACAGGCGAGCCCATCCCGGAAGAGCTGCTGGAGAACCTCAAGAAAAGTCAATATTTCAACCAGGGATTTACCGTGGCCGAATACCTTGCAGCATCCTATCTTGACATGGACTGGCATACCCTGTCGTCCAACCCTCAGACGGATGTGCTCCGGTTTGAAGATAATTCCATGAAACACATCGGACTCATCCCCGAGATCGTCAGCCGTTACCGCAGCACGTATTTCCAGCATATTTTCAGCGGAGGATACTCGTCAGGCTATTACAGCTACGTATGGGCACAGGTGCTCGACTCGGATGCATATGAAGCTTTCCGGCATACCTCCGTCTTTAATCCGGCCACTGCACTGTCGTTCCGCCAGAATATTCTGGAAATGGGAGGTACTGAAGATCCAATGGTGCTCTATAAAAGGTTCAGGGGTGCCGAGCCGGGAATCGAACCCCTGCTGAAGAAAAAGGGAATGCTCTAGGGATTGATCCTGACCAGAAGGAAGTTTTCCTTTGCCCTCCTGTCGTAATAGCGGTAGAGCTCCTGACATTTTGCCCTGTCAAAAAAAGACTCCCTTCCGATGCAGTATATACCCGCTTCAGGCTCACTTGTAAACCGGAGAACTTCACCGGTGTTCCGCTCGATATAATACGTCAGCTGAAAAGGGATGTACTCGGGAATAACGAAATGAAGGGTAAGCAAAGGTGACTTGCCAATCCGGAGCTGGGGATCAAGCTGTTGCGTGGTCCCTGCAAAATAGATCTTCTCGCTGCCGGTGATGGATGTGATCTCATGGGATACTTTTTCATAATACACGAATTTGTCATTTAACTGATACGCAGGGAGATAGAAGACATTGATCCCGACCCGCAACAGGATCATACCCATGACGACTGTGTAAATACGCAGATCATTCCAACGATAAAAATAGAACACAACACTGGCAACCCCGGCTGCAAACAGAATAATGGATTTTACCCAGTAAAAAGGGATGGATCTTGTCTGCGGCAGAAACAACGGGACCAGGAACAACAGGGGAATGATGCAGATAAATACGCTGAATATGGTATCGGTCCATTGCCTGAATTTAGGGAACTGACCGTTGTAACTAAGGTAAAAATAGGCAATAATGACCATGAAGAACGGTACGAACATGTACAGGTAACGGTTGCGTAATTCACCCGTCAACCAATAGACCGGAAGATTGAAGATCAGAAAAATAACAGCAAACGTGAGTAATTCATTTGATAACAATATCCGCTTGAATTGCTTCTGGATAAAAAATACCATCAGTAAAGACCAGGGTAACAGAACCTTGATGATATCTGCAGGGAATTTAATGATGTTGAGAAAAAGGTCGGGCGGATTGCTTTCAAGGCCTGAGCGTTGTGAGGCTTCTTTGACAAGGTTGAAGAGATACTTTGCATGGTCAGCCTCCTGCGAATAGAGGTAATAATAGATCCCTGCAGGCAACAGGAAACAGAGAATCCCTGCCACGTGCTGCCAGGTGAAAAGCCATCTCCACTTTTTATAAATGATGGCCATTCCAAGCAGCGTCAGCACCTGGAATGCAGCTGATGGAAATCCTTTGGTGAGGAATCCAAGACCGGCCAGGGCATAGGAAACAGCAAACATCCAGAAGAGTTTCTTCTGCTGGTGAAACCAGAACAGAGCGATGACCTGGGCAAAGACGATAAGGCTGTAGAACAGGTCGATCTCACCCGAAAAAACAGCCGCATAGAAATAAACATCCGCTGCGGTGAGTGTAAATAGCGCTGATAGCAAGGCTGCTTCTTTTCCCAGATGCCGGCGAACGACAAAATAGAGCAACACGGTCATAAGGATCCATCCCGCCAGGGAAGGCATCCGTACGACCCACTCCTCCGCAGAGCCTGTCATGGTAAAAAAAGAAGCCATGATCCAGTTGAACAGCGGCGGCTTGTTGTAATACTCCATCCCGTTGATCCTGGGAACAAGGTAATCCCCTGTCATCTGCATTTCCAGTGCTATGATGGCACGCCGCGGTTCCTCTCCGAGCAACTCCACTACATCCTGCCATAAGAACAAACTGCAGAATAATAAAAGAAAAAGAAATCCGAAGAATATGGATTTTCGCATAATATTGCAACGTCAACGGACAAATGTAGGAAAAAGATACTTAATGATGCAAGTCTGTTGTCCGTAGTCATCATTCAGAAGAACTGCCATAAGAGACCTTAGGAGGTACTGAATGACGTAGGAACCCCGGGGCAGAAAACGAGATTTTCGGCAGGTCGGTTTGGAATTCGTGTATCCTTTTGTTTGGAGCTTGGTTTTTGAAGTTTGGTATTTATTAAGCAGCATATCGTTCAATTATCGTATGAATATTCAAAATCCCTCAGTCCGGCCACTTCAGAAGATGTTCGACGAGGTGCCCCGTCGCTACGACTTGATGAACCGTCTCCTTACCTTCCGAATGGATGAAAGATGGAGAAGAAAAGCAGCAAAACTCTGCCTGAAGGACCATCCTTCACACATCGTGGATATCTGCACAGGGACCGGTGATCTTGCCTGCCATCTGGCCAGATACAATCCAGACGGAGCAAGGATCACAGCACTTGATTTCAGCGAACCAATGCTTGCAGAAGCCTGCAAAAAATTCAACCGGCAAAAGCTGACCGGCGTGGAATTCCTGTTTGGAGATGTCAGTGAACTGCCTTTTGAAAGCGAATCCATCGATGTGATTTGCATTGGATTCGGATTCAGGAACCTGACCTTCAAAAATATCAAAAGAGATCTCTATTTATCGGAGATCTACAGGGTACTGAAACAGGGTGGAAAACTCGTTATTGTTGAAACAAGCCAGCCAAAAAATAAAATGATCAAAAGTTTATATCATTTATATTTATTAATTTTTGTCAAATATATAGGTGGTTTTTTAAGCGGAAATAAAAAAGCATATCACTATCTTTCTTATTCAGCCATTCACTACTATACGCCTGATGAACTTAAATCTTTACTTCAGAATAATAATTTTAAATCTTTAAATATCAATAATTTATTTTTTGGAGCAGCGACTCTTACGCTGGCAGTAAAATAGACGCATCTGCGATTTAAGTGGTTTCAATCCAATGGATCCTTTCCTGACAGATGCAAGGATCTTAATTTTTCTATTCAATGAATAAATGGTTTAAAAACACATATCGCATATCCTGATTCAAAAAATACTTTATATTTGCCATAATCTTGATTAAATTTAATTTAACCTCTCCCCCTACGAGGCTATGTCAAAATGAGTGTTTTGTATTTTGACACAGCCTTGTGAGGGGTGGGGTCAATAAAAAAAAATAATCAGGCGAACAACCTTCATATGAAAGGGTACTTAATTCTATTTTATTGTACACTGGTAAGTCTGACTGGGTTTGCAGATGGCTGGGAACTGGTAAAGGATAAAAACGGATTGAAGATCTATCTGCGTCCGACAGAAGGCTCTCCCTATAAAACCTACAAGGGAGAGGCTGTACTGACCATAAAGATGGAGGATCTATACAAGGTGCTGATCGATGTTGGGAACTACTCCAAGTGGGTTTATGAATGTTCTGAAAGCCGTCTGCTGTCAAAAGTGGACAATAGTGAATACACGTATTATTCCCTCATGCATCTTCCCTTCCCTTTTGACAACAGGGATATGACCACGACGATGAAGGTATCTTTCAGCAGTGACACGATCTATCTTGCCACGAAACTCAAAAAGACCGGCCAGGTTCAACCCAGGGGACTCGTTGCGATCGCGGCTTATGATGAGCTGACCACATTGATACGGATAGACGACAGGCATGTCAGGATGATCATGGAAGGCTATTTCGAGCCGGGTGGGAGCCTGCCTGCATGGCTGATGAACATGTTCCTCTCAGAGGGGCCTTATGAATCGATCATGAAAATAAAAGAACTCTTCGAACCATAATAAGTGTACTATGAGTTCAATGAAAATCCTGTTCAATACTAAATACCCTGTACTATGAAAATTCTGGGAACATTCGGCAGAATCATTTACTCCATACCTTTTATTGTCTTTGGTGTCTTTCATTTTATGAATGCCTCTTCAATGGCTTCCACTATGATCAGCGGATGGCCCTATGGAGAGATTCTGATCTATATTTCAGGAGCTGCATTGATCCTGGGAGGTGCGGCGATCCTGTTCGGATTCTTCGGACGTCTGGCGGGCATCCTGCTGGCAATCTTATTGCTCATCTTTATCCTGGCCATTCACCTTCCCGGTGTTCAGGCCGGTAACCAGATGGCGCTTTCAAGCCTTCTCAAAGACTCTGCTTTGCTTGGCGCTGCGTTATCCTACGCAGCCACCATGAAAAAATGACGAGTCGTTCTGCGATCTTATTTCAAGGTAGACCATTTCCACAGATCACGCCTTGAAATTCTCAATACAGGTGAGATCGCAAGGATACCGGTCATTCCGATATTTTTCTCCAACGCTTTCAATTCCGCCAGCCTGTTGCTGATCGATTCATCTTTTACGACCGGGATGCCGGCTTCGTGAAGCATGAGCTTACTTTTGGCCTTGATGGACAGCTCCAGGTACAGAGCTATGTAAGCCAGCATATCCACTACGGCCAGCTGTGAAAAACGGTCCTTGACAGAAGTCAGGTATTCCCCTGCATGGGTTTTGGCAAAATGCCCCTTCCTTATCATCATCAGTAATTTCACTTCGCTGTCGAACTCAAGCTCCAGCCATTTCCTCAGGTTCTTTTCACTGTACCGGAAGATGATGAATTCTGTCACGGCGATGATGACCATGCAGAAAAACATCATGGCTACAGGCGGTAGAATAAAATGGTTAAAGAAGGAATGGATGAGCATGGCAGCAGCCAGACTGTAAAGAAAGGGGATCAGCCTGCTCTTTCCTTTATCAAAGGTCTGCATCAGCAGTATCGAAAAAACGGATGTCGTCCCGCCGTGCATGATGGCGGTTCCAAAGCCTCTTACTGCCCAGAGAAGTAAGCTGGCTGAGTTCAGTTCCGACAGGTACCAGATGTTTTCGACCAGTGCAAACCCTGCGCCGACAGCAAAGCCATAGATCGCCCCGTCAATCATGAAGCCAATCCTTCCTTGTCTGATCAGAAAAAGGATTGCCGTCATCTTCAATGTTTCTTCAATGACCGGGGCGATGTACCTTGATAAAATCTGCCGTTCAATACCTGTTTCCGTCAGAATGTACGAGTTGATAAAATAGGAACCGACTGCACAGAGCGACCCCCAGAGGAGGCAACGGATAAGGAAAGGGATTTTGACCAGCTTGAAGCTATCCATCAGGATCAAAAACAATAAAAAGACAAGGACAGGCAGAAGGGCGATGATTATTTTCATGAGGCTGAAAATTAATGGATTTTATGGTACAACTGCCTGGTTAAAAAGACAGGATGATATTTTTACATCAGCTTGAGTGAAATCATCCACTGGTCGGATGGTTTCATTGATGGACTGTATCCTCTTGCATATCCAAACGACAGATAGGATTTGATCAGGGTGAACAGTGCAACTTCCACATCGACCTGGGCTCCCGTGTTGTAATATATCTGGCTGTTGTCAGGATCTGCTATGTCGGCAAAGAGTCCCATGCTGAACAGGGAAAGCCTTGCGTATGTAGCATAAAAGCCAAGGAATCCCAGCCTCTTAAAGCGCAATGGCTGAAGATTGAGCTCGGCCATAAGCTTGCCATAGTTCATCGCCCCGATCTCATCGATCTCCATCCCCGGGAAACTCATGAAATCGCGGTAGCGCAGAACATTCTGGTAGTCGACCCAATTGTTACGGAAGCCACCGAAGTAAAAATACGATAATGCGTCATCCTGTTTGCCGAACGACTGGCCGACTGAAGAACGGAGCCAGAAGGAAGTATTTCTCAACGGCAGGAGAAATCCAACATCCTGATTGGAAACTAAATGTGGGTAGAAGGTTTCATTGGCCAGGTAATTATACAGGAAGAAGGTCCATTCGAATCCCTTTTCAGCTTCCAGCGCACCCAGGGATTTAAGCAGGTAACTATAATGAAAACTTGCGCTGGCTGTGTACATGTTTTTGTATGGTGCGTCAATTTCCTGGTATGAAGGCAGTTTTTCCAGATCACCATACGCTCCCGCCTGGACAGAGAAATCCATCCGGGTTGGTCGGAAATGCTTAAGCACCTTTTGATATTTCAGCGTAAAGGCGTACCCTGCCCTGCTCACTTTAGTGGGCCCAAACAAATCATAAAAATCAGCTTTATTGTAACTTGCGTTGAAGTTCCATCCCCACAGCCGGTATTCAAGGTTGGCATGGATCAGCTCTTTCACCGGCAGGAAGGAATAGGGCGAATAGGATAAAGACAATTTAAGGCCATGCAGTGCTGAAGGATCCATGAAATTGAACCGGTATCCCCACGACACCATCTTCTTGTATCCTTCAATAATCGGATAGGCGGATACAAACCGTAATTCTTTTACAGGACGATAATCTCCTTCAAAGACTTTCAATGAGTCAATATTGACCCTGGAAGGTGGGGGAAGCATCCAATCCTCAACGATTGGATTGGATTCATATGCCATTTGACCGAGAAGGCGTACAGCATTGGCATCCTCGATGGGGCGTATGGGAATCATGCACGGCTGAAGGCCATTCTGGTGATATTCGTAAACCAGAAGGGAGTCATCACCCACCGGTGTTGGTCTGAAGAATCCCGTCTCAACATTTGAAACCAGCTCTGCCTCACGGGTTTCCACGTTGATCCTGAAGACATTGGAAACACCTGTGTACCAGGATGTACCATAGAGGTAATGGTCGTCATGAGAAAATACGAAATTGGACATGGCATTTTCCTCAAATTCGTACAGCTCTTTAAAATAAGCATCCCCCAGCAGGAGATCTTTGGTCCTGTAAAGGATAAGTTTCTGGTGCCCGCTGACGTCAGACAGGATCCCGGAGAGATACTGTCCGTCATGAGAGATACTCAGATCAAAAAGGCTTCTCCCGAAAGCAATCGTGTGCACCTCTTCCCATTTTGTGTAAGGGGGGACGAAACGAACGATGGTCACCCTCCCGTTCAGATGCTGGAGTCCCCACAACGATTTGTCGGCAGGATTGATCACCAGATCACCTGCGCGTGTGATATTGAGCAGCCGTTCCTTCTTGCCGGTCATGATGTCAATGGACTCAAGCCCCCTCCAATCTGTCGTGTGTGTGGTGGTATAAAGGATCTTGCCCGAGTCTTCATAAGCCACGTAAGTCACGTAATACAACGCGGGGCTGCTCACATCGGCGATCTTTTTCATGCTTCCATCGGTCAGATCCAGACTCACAAGGCGGGCAGGCTTTCCGGGGTAATTCATAGCCGCGTAGATCGTGTTCTCTTCCTGATCATAAAATGAATTGGAAACGCTACCAAGTGGTTCAGCGGTGATGTATCGTCTCGGTGTGATGGGATATTCACACAGATAGTCCAGGTTCTCCTGCTGGAATCCCCGCTCCCACGCTATCCATTGATCCCATTCGGTGTTAATGTCGATCCCGTAAACCTTTCTGAACTGAGAGGCATAAAACCGCTTGCTGGAGTCACTGCGGTCATAAAATTCACGCAATTTATCAACGCCATAGGTATAGGCCAGGTAGCTGACAAACCGCGTACCGTAGAGGTACGCATTAACTCCAACCTGGAAATCGATCGTTGTGCCTTCCGTTTCAAGCCCCACAACCCCATAGAAATAACTACTGTCATGGACCATGGTACGGAAGACCATTTCATCATAGCCTCCCAGCACTCTTCCCAAGCCCCCCGACATCCATGTCTCCATGAATACCGCGATCCCTTCGTGATACCATCGCGGGGAATACCACCGGGGGGTGGTCATGTAGCTATACACCATGGAGAGCGGATTGGTGGCATCCGGCATTACCTTCCCGCCGAAGATCTTACGGTAGAGGATATCGCCCCGGGCAGCTTTATCACACATGACCACATGCGTCAGTTCATGGTTCATCAGCCACTGGAACCGCTCGTTGGTCGGAATGATGTTATACGTGAAATTAAAAGGGGATATTCCAAGGGAAATCATATTCCATGGGATGACCAGCGTGCCGCCGTTGCCCACATCACTAAAGTCATTCATCAAAACAGTCACTTCCTCGGAGGGATTATAATTCCAGAACGACCGGTGAAAGTCCATGGCATTTTCATAGCATCGCGCCTGGTGCGGTACCATATAGGAATACCCTCGTCCCAGGTAAATAGTGCGCAGATCATGCGTATTGTATTGAAAAAGCTGAGGTTGCCCCTTGGAGGGAGCAACCGTCACTAGAAAAAGAATAATGGTTAGTAAAAGGTATTTCAGACCGATAGCCTGATCAGATGAATCCTCAGGGTCGTATGCTCCTCCCATCATTTAAAATATAACTGCAATTAACTCCCATGTTATTGTCCTACTGGAATAATTTGTAAAGCGTTGCTTCCAATGAAATCCTGGGCCGATAAGATGGCACTTCCGCACATGGCTGCGTTCAATGACTCTATATTGGAGATCGCACCCTGGGCATCCATCGCGCTGCTTCCGATGACAATGTCCCTGGCCCAAAAATTTAAAGTCTCATTGGAGCTCAGGTTCTGGATCTGCTGAAGGATTCCCTGGTCATAGATAAAGAAATTTTGAAGACCATTGAATCCTGCTCCAATCGGTTCTGATGGTGGATGGACAGGTGGCATTGCTCCGCCACCACCCCCGCCGACCAACGCACCATCACCGGTGGTCAATCCCATCCCACCCTGGCCTGAAAGGGCATAGGAGCCAATTGGGTTGCTGGAAACGGCCTCCATCCACTCACTTCCGACAGCATCTGACATCTGGATCATATCATACATACCGCTCAGGCCGGCTATGTCAAGGATCATCATGTCCATTAATGCTTCCAATGATATAGGATCATTAAAAACATACGCTTGCTGAACGACACGTATCAGCAGTTCATCACGGATCCCTTTGAGCTTTTCGAGCTCCTGCTTGTCGACGATCTGTTGCTGATTGGCTTCCATATAGGTGTCCAGGTTGTTAACCATCACGGTGAGGATGGAGTCTTTTTCTTCCAGTTTCTGGACATAATTTGCAAAAGCACGCAGGTTGTTTTCCACATCGGCTGAACTCTCACTGATGGTATCCTTGTAAAAATCGCCCAGCATATAGACGGTTGTAGTGAGCACTTCATTGTTGTTTTTCAGAAAATCCTTGAAGTCGGTCAGTTCAGCTATATACCGGTCATACTGTTCATCAAATCCACTGATGGATTCAATATCCAGCAGTCTGTTTTCAATGCTCTGTTTCAGGTTGCCCGTATAGGCGTTAAAGAGTACGAGCCCCTGGATAATGCTTGCCAGCTTGGCGGTATCCTGCACAATTTCGGTTCGCAGAAGGATGTCTTTCTCCGACATTTGATCTTTTCTGAACTTACTGACCTTGTAGATCGTACCGCCGGCTTCGTCTTCCCTCACTCTGTTCTTGCAGGAGAACATCAGGAGACCTGCAAGGATGGCTACAGCCCAGGTGATTACCAACACTCTATTTTTCATGGTTATTGGTATTAGAAGGTTCATTTTAAGACAACATTAAAGCTTTACCTGTGTATTAAATTCAAGATTACCGTCAAGGAAGATGGAAACCGTAAGTCCTTCCTCTATGGTTGTCAGCTTTTTCAATAGGATTACATAGGAATTGTGTCCCTGGTTACCGATCTCAATATAGTTATAACCCGCCATGATCTGGCAGCCAGGTTTGCTTTCCATAGACCTCAAGCTCCATATCTGGAAGCTTGTTGTGTTGAACATGAGCTGGATGATGCTGCTGGTGCCAGAGATCACCTCCAGGTTCAGTTGCGTGTAATTCTGGGGCAGCGGATTTGCTGTGAGGTTCAGTTTGATCTCGGGCAGGTCGACAGGTAACAGGACCGTGCCTTTGGTATCCCTGGTGGCCAACGAACCTGTAGCATCCATCTCTGAAACCGTTTCTGAAGGCTGTTTGAGATGGAAAAGGCTCATCACGGCGACGCCAATGACCATACCCGCAATGAATCCCCATGCCACATTCCATTGCGGATTGGGGAAAATGCGGTTCAGTGCATTCTGCCAGGTGTTCTTCGCAGATTTTTCATGGAGGGGCTCCGGATTCTCCGCGTATATGTCCTTGTTTTGCCTTATTGCATTCATGATCGGATCAAGTAGGTCAGCCTGTGGCGCCGAAGTGTCAGGTTCGGAAAGGATGCGGTCAATCGCTTTCATTTCTTCCAGAAAGTCTCTCCATTCATTGTTTTCAGACAACTCAATTTCGAACTGCTTTCTTTCCTTTTCCGCAAGGTCCCCTTCCAGATAACTGCGGAGCATCTTCTTATGTCTAGGGCTGATCATATGTTATCTGACGAACTTTTAAGTATGTCTCTCAGCATAAGACGGGCTTCGAACAGGCGGCTCTTTACCCTGTTCTCCGGAATCCCTGTTATGGAGCTCATCTGATCGTAGGACAATGCTGAATAATATTTCATAACAATTAAAAGTCTGTACTTTGGTTTAAGTTTCCGGATGGCTTTTCTCACGTTCCTTCTTTCTTCCATCAGATCTGCCGTTTCATTCCGGACATGTCTGTCAGAAATCTCCATATCCTCTATGCGTTCATATGGTTTCCTCTGCCTTAAATGATTGATCGTATGGTTCATTCCCAGACGGTACAGCCAGCTAAAGAACTTGTAATGCGAATCGGCCTTGTCCAGATTTAAATAAGCCCTTAAAAAAATTTCCTGCGTCAAATCCCTGGCATCCTCCTCCCTCCCTGTCATCTGAAATGCCAGGTTGAATATGGTTTGCTGATGCCGTTTGACGATATGAGCAAACGCTTCAACATCTCCATCAAGGACCTTTTTTATGATTGAATGATCGTCAGTTTCAACCATAAATACAAACAGGATTTGAGTAAGTTGGAAAAAAAGAAAAATTTTTATCAAAAATACAGATACAAACCCAATTTCCCAATATACTTTTTTTATAATTTTCATCACTTTTTCATTCTTTAGTGTTTTACATAATTTTCCAATGCATACCTTTAACATTCCAATGCGATAGCGAAGGATGATGACACCTGACGCGATAAGGGAAATGATCAATAGTTACCGGATCAGCCGCATCCTGTTATCTTCTTTTGAGTTGGATTTCTTTACAGAACTTGGAAAAGAAGGCATGACGCCAGCGGAGCTTAGTGAGCGGTGCAGGACCAACCTACGTTCGACGGAAATGATGCTGAACGCGCTCACTTCGCTGAAAATGTTAACTAAAAACTGTGGAAGGTTCTATAATACGCCTGACTCCCTCAGGTATCTTGACAGGAATTCGGAGGATTATCTATCCGGGATCCATCATAGCATTTCGCTGTGGAAATCGTGGAGCACCCTGACGGAAGCGGTAAGAAAGGGAAGCAGGGTTGCCTGGATGGAGGATGAAAAACGGGATCAGGAGTGGTTGGTTCCCTTTATTGAAGCCATGCACGACAGAGCAAAAAGGACAGCTGAGGCAGTCGTCGCCCGGCTGCCCTTTGAAGGGATCCGCAAGGTGCTGGATCTTGGAGGCGGACCAGGCACGTATGCTATGGAAATGGTAAAAAAGCATCCGGGCATTACCGCCTGTGTCTTCGACCTCCCTGGAGTGACTACACTGACTCAGCAATACATTGACAGGGAAGGACTTACAGAGCGCATGTCGATAAGTTCGGGAGATTTCTTGACAGATGACATTGGATCCGATTACGACCTGATCTTTGTATCGGCCATCATCCATAGTTATTCACCGGAAGAAAACAAAAGCCTGATCAAGAAATGTGAGCAGGCGACAACTCCGGGCGGATTCATCGTCATTCAGGATTACATTATGGACGAAGACCGCATATTACCTGTTGAAGGGGCGCTTTTTGCGATCAATATGCTGGTGAACACCGATTCGGGTTCAACCTACCCCGAGTCCGAGGTAGCCGGTTGGATGAGCGCTGCTGGATGGAGTGATATACAGCGGATGGAATCCGCACACAAAACCTCTCAGATGATTGGAAGGAAGCAGTCTACAGTCAGCAGTCACCGGGAGCCCCTCCCCAATCCCTCCCCAAATGGGGAGGGATTGGGGAGGGGTGACAATTTAACAATTTGACAATTTAACAATAGTATTAAAAATATTTTTCATGATTCCATTTTATCAGGTTGATGCATTCACGGGAAAATTATTTGGCGGGAATCCCGCCGGTGTCTGTCCGCTTGTCGAGTGGATAGAGGATGACCTCATGCAAAAGATAGCTGAAGAGAATAACCTTTCGGAAACTGCATTCTTTGTCGACCGGGGTGAATGGTTTGAGATCACATGGTTCACTCCTGCTGCGGAGGTGGATCTGTGCGGACATGCCACGCTGGCCTCGGCTCATGTCATTTTCAACCACCTTAACTACCCGTATGATGTTATCATGTTCGACACCAAGCATCATGGGCCGCTCTATGCCCGGAGGAACCATGACCTCATTTCGTTGGACTTTCCTGCGGGCAAGCCTGAGAAGGTGCCTGTTCCCGATCAGCTGATCCTGGCGCTGGGATGCATTCCGGCTGAGCTTTATGCGACAAGGGACTATCTGGCCGTTTTCGACACGCAGGAGGAGATCCTGGCCATAAAGCCAAATTTTGGGCTCTTCAATAAACTGGATAAACTGGGAGTTTGCGTCACGGCTCCTGGCCGGGAGGCGGACTTTGTGTCAAGATTCTTTGCGCCTTCCGTAGGCATTAACGAAGATCCTGTCACAGGATCGGCGCACACGACGCTTATTCCCTTCTGGGCTGACCGTCTCCAAAAAACAATCCTTCATGCCCTGCAATTATCCAGACGGGGAGGTGAGCTTTTCTGTGAACTGAATGAGGACAGGGTGCTGATTTCCGGCAGATCAGTCACATTTCTGGAAGGAGAGATCCATATCTGATAGGAAGAATGAAGTATGTAGGATGTACCCGCTTACCTGACAACAATCTTTCTTGTACAAATGGTTTCCTTGGCTGTGCTCAGCTGAAAATAGAACAGACCCTTTCTCCCATTTGTATTCCACTTGAACACACCCTGAGCCGAGCAGGTGTCATATACAAGGCCTGCTTTATTGTCAAGGATCGACAAACATACACCGTCGGCTGTTTCCGTGTGGTAGACGAACCAAACCGGTAGACCGCTGGTGAAGTTTTGTCCGCTCACCGGAAGAACATCTCTTACCACAGCACTTCTGTAATGCATCCTGACCAGTTTTTCCAGTAGCAGATTGATCTCGTAATGGGTAGCCAACAAATCAGAGTTGTCCGGTTCTTTAATTTGTGCAGTTTCTCCCGTCGAATTGTTCAATCTCTCTTGTGTCATCCCAATCCGTACCGGCAGGGTGGTATCGTACGCACTGGATTTGCTGTCCGGCTTTTGCCCGACAGAAAGCACGACAGGAGGTTTTGTTTCAGCCGATGACAACCTCAGGAGCACATAGCCTGTTGTGATGCATAGAAGCCCGACTGCTGCTGCGATAAACCAGGGGTAGCTCAGAAAGATCATCCTGCCGGAGGATCTGCCCCTCTTCATCTCCCGGCGGATCAGTTGAAGTTTTTTCCTAAAGGCTATGGACTCCGTCTTCTGGAGTGACAGAAATATTTCCTCCTGTTCACCATATAATTTTCGAAATGCAGGATCACTGTTCAAACGCTTCACCACAAAATCCATCTCTTCTTCCCTTAAATCCCTTTCGAGGTAATCCCAAATCAGGTCAAAGTCGCTCTTCATGTGGCTGGTTCTTAATTAATATATACAAAGGATCATTCATAATATTTTTGATCAGCGCCTTTCTGCATTGAGATTTACGTTTACGTACATAAAGTTCGCTCTTTAATCCCATCTTCCTGGTGATCTCACTGGTTGTGTACCGCTTGAAAACCAGCAAAAGGATCTTTTGGCAGTTCTCGCCAAGCCTGAGGAAATGGTAATGAAAGAGTTTGTCCTTTTCCACTTCCATAAAAACCTTTTCCGGTTCATGATAGGTTATCAACGTATCTTCCATCATTTCATAGGGGATGAATTCCCTGTTCATTTTCTCCAGACGATGCATCCATAGATTCCGGCAGATTGAATACAGGTAGGTCCTGAATGTACATGTTAGATTGAAACCGGGAGATCTGATTTTCTCGAAAACCACCAGGAGTGCATCCTGGAAAAGGTCCTCCGCGTCAATGACAGCTCCATTATTGGTCTTGACCATATGAACGACGGAGGGAAAATACTCCCGGTAGATGAACTTCAGCACTTCAGTCTCAGCGCTCTGAAAACCGTAAACGATTCTTTCTTCAGAAAAGGCCTCCATCATACCTGTTTATCCGGAAACAGTCAAAATGTGACCCTATTGGGGAGAGAAAGTTATTAACAATTTGTTAGCATGGTCAGGTTATAAATCCCAAACGCGCAAACCCTAAACAAATCACAAGGGATAAATTCCTGGAACTGATGTTGGAGGATAATCTTGATCCTGATTTACCAGGAAATCACCTGTTTTTCTCCGAACCCATCAAGGTTCAGGACATGCACTTTCTGTTCGAATTTCCTACCGCCCAGAAAAAGTGGATCGCTTTCAGCCAGGGCTGAACAGAGATCAATGGTTGACCGTTCCGGTCGGACTGGCTGGCTGTTCAACTTCCAGTTGTTCTGAGTCGTATCAAAGCCATGCAGCATCAGTGCGATGTGGCTGAATTTGCTGGCAAAACTCCCTGATTTTTTTCCGATCAGGATCTGTCTGTCATCCGGATCATAAATAAATTCACAGGTCATGAATGTTCCTTTTTCATTATCCACCGTGAGGCCATCATCTTCATAATACAGATATGATGATGGTACTGTTCCGTAATACACATGCACAAACAAGGTGTTGGCCGGTGATTCGGAAGTGCTCTGGGTGACTGTCTGCATGGGGATGAATCCTCCTCCCCTGGCATAGACAGGAAGTTTGTCAAGGGATGCGTCGGCCAGGATGGTCTGTTTCCCTTCATTCCTGTCGCCAGTAAAGAAATCATACCACTGCCCTTCGGGAAGGTATACCCTGGCAAAGCGTTGCTGGCTTTCGACGGGTGCGACCAGCAGGTTGGGCCCGAACAGGTACTGATGCTGAAATTCAATATTCCAGCATTGTTCATCATCAGGATGTTCCACTACCAGGGCCTGGTTGACCGGAAGTCCGGATTTACTGGATCTGTAAAAAGATGAATACAGGTATGGTAAAAGGCGGTAACGCAGGGAGATGTAATTTCTGGCGATGCTTTCCACTTCTTCGCCGTATGTCCAGGGTTCCGATGTGTTCTGGTTATAGGCCTTATGCACCCTGAAAAAGGGAGTGAACGTCCCGATGGTGAGCCAGCGTGCGAACAGGCTGGCGGAGGCTTCTCCTGAGAATCCTCCGATATCGACGCCTGAGAATGGCATGCCACTGATCCCCAGTGAGTTGACAAGCCGGCACCCCAGCATCATGTGTTCCTCGCTGGCTACGTTGTCGCCCGTCCATATCGCTGTAAAACGTTGAGCACCTGAAAATGCCGCCCGTGTTAGGACAAGGGGGCGCCGGCCATTCATCAGTGGCTTCACTCCTTCGTAAGTGCTCCTTGCCATCAGCATCCCGTAAACATTCTTTGCCTGCCGGTAGCTGGCACCTTTTCCATCCCAGTCGAACCTGACGATGGAAGGCGTGGCACCCTCACCCCAGGAAGCAATTTCATTCATATCGTTCCAGAATCCGCTAACACCCTGGTCGACAAGCTCTTTAAACTGTTCTCCCCACCACCGGCGGGCTTCTGCTTTCGTGTAATCCGTAAAGTGACACCACCCCGGCCATACCTGGGCCATATACTCTTTGCCGTCTGGATATTTGATGAATATATTCCGCGCAAGGCCGTCCTCCCAGGCAGGATACCCCGGCTCAACCTTCACGCCCGGATCAATGATGACCGTAGTCTGGACGCCCAGGCTCTTTAACTCATTGATCATGTTCTCCGGGTGAGGAAACCGTGTCGGATGCCACGTGAAGACTTTATATGCATCCATATAGTGAATATCGAGGTAAACAACATCCAGGGGGATCTTCTTTTCCCGGAAGGTTCGTGCAGTGTTCAGTACTTCTTTATCCGGGAAATAGCTCCATCTGCACTGTTGAAAACCCAGCGCCCAGAGAGGAGGCATCGGAATGCGTCCTGTCAGCCATGTATATTCGCTGATCACCGACGAGATATCGGGGCCTCCTATGAAATAGTAATCCATGTCACCAGCCTCGGCTCCAAAGGATGAAAAGCGGTCGTTGGAAGCCCCGAAATTGAAATAACTCCGGTGGGTGTTATCCAGGTAAATCCCGTAACATAGGCCATGATGCACCCCAATGTAGAATGGAAACGATGAATAGATCTCATCGTCAGTTACACGGTATGCGAAATTATCGGTGTTCCAGTTGACATGATATTCTCCCCTGCGGTCAAGATTGCCTGTTTTTTCGCCCAGTCCCAGGAAATGTTCACCTTCACGGAGGATTTTATATGTGGTCACCTCTTCCCCCACCCACGTTGTTCCCAATGCAGGATCATCTTCATTGATGACCTCCCCGTCAGGTGTCTTAAAAGCAAACCGCACAGGATCTGTCCGGATCTCCAGCACTAAGGAGTCGGTGAGGATATTGATTCCCCCTGTGGTATACTGAAGGATCATCCTGCACGGATAAGGTTTGCCAACCACGGTGTATGAAAAGTCGTCAGTGATGGCACCTTTAGTTAAATGAATGCGGAAGATGTCAGGAGTATAGACCTGTATCAGCACAGAACCATTGTTCGTCTGGATAAATAACGATTGCTCTCCTTCCAGGTAGTGGATCATTTTACCCAGGCTGTTATCCGGAAATTGCTGTCCCATAGCTTTAGCCAGTATTAAAAAGACGAATGAAACCAACAGTATTTTTCTCATAGTCACCGAATGTTAAGCGCATTAAGAAATCAGGCCTATTCACCGATGATCTTTATAAGGACACGCTTTCTGCGTTTACCATCGAATTCACCATAGAATATCTGCTCCCAGGGACCAAAGTCCAGTTCGCCTCCGGTAATGGCAACAACGGTCTCCCTTCCCATGACTGTCCGTTTCAGATGCGCATCGGCATTGTCCTCATACCCGTTATGACGGTACTGGGAATAGGGTTTCTCCGGTGCAAGCTTTTCCAGCCAGATCTCAAAATCATGATGAAGCCCGCTTTCATCATCGTTGATAAATACGCTGGAGGTTATGTGCATGGCATTGACCAGGCATAATCCTTCCTGAACGCCGCTTTCACGGACACACTCCACCACCTGGGGAGTGATGTTGACCAGTTGGCGCCGGGTAGGCGTATGGAACCATAATTCTTTGCGATAGGATTTCATAGGCATATTTTTTATCGAACAGTATCATGGATTGATCAGGTATTTCACGCCGCGTAAAGACAAATCCGTTCTTCTCGCAGAGGATCTTCAGCTGGGGATACTCCTGTTGATAACGCGTCTTGCGGGTGATCTTGTACACCACATAGACGGGCCTGTCCACCTGACCCTTCAGCAGCCAGTCCTGGTCATACGACTTCGGATTGACGGCAGGCATTTTCTTGCCATAAAACAAATGAGCATAACTCTTGAAGCCCAGCGTATGTATGTAGCAGTCCTCACTGCTTTTATCCTTGTAAAATTCGATGGTTGCATGCTGTGTATAGCCCTCCGCTTTTGGAAGGAAGAACACCATGGTGACAAATGAAAAAATAAGTGTTCCGAGAAATATTCCCATCACACGCCTGAAAGGATCATCAAGAACATTGAACAGGAATAATCCCAAAAGGAGTGGAAGGACGACCAGGACTTCCCACCCGCTCCAGGAAACCTCAGCCAGAAGGTTAGCAGTGGTAAAAGCATCCTTGATCAATCCGGAAGAGACGATGGCATCTTTATTCAGGAATAGCACAACCACGGACAGGACGGCCAGTATCCATACCGCTCCCAAAATTCCCGCTGCGATCCTGGAGAACCTGTTCACAGGGTCTTTCCGGGCGATGAACTGGTATATGGAATGAGCAGCCAGCCAGGTCAGCGGAAAATAAGCGAGTGAGGAGTAGTGGACGATCTTTGTCTTTACGATTGAAAAAACCACCAGCACCACTGCAAGCAATATAAGGCATACCTGACTCCATGTCTTCTGGAATGAATTTTCACCGCGAATGTCCTTGAATCCGCTGAATGCAAAGACGGATGCAGGGAATACCCCAATCAACAATATCAGGACATGATAAAAGGGAAATCCACCGTGCCCTGCATCCTGCGTTCGGAATAACCGGATCTGGTATACGATAAAATCGTGAACCACCTCGCCCTTACCGGTCAGATAGAGGACAAAGAACCAGAAACAGCCGGTAACAATGAGTCCGCCGAGAAAAAGGATCATATGCCCGAGGCGAATCCTGATCCTGAACCGGATCAGGATCAGGTAGATCAGGCCTGTCAGTCCAAACAGGAGAAGTGCGACAGGTCCTTTCGTCAGGATGGCCAGTCCGATGAACAATCCGGAAAGCAAAGCAGAAAGGGATCGCTGTTTTTCAAGAACAAGGTAAGATGCTCCAAAATAGATGCCCAGCAGGATGAACAGGTTGAACCAGGGATCTATGATCCCGGATTTAAAGTAAAAGAAGGGAAGAATGGAACCTGCATAAACGATCATCCAGATAACTCCCATCCGGTGGTCAAACAGTTTTTTCCCCATGTGATAGAGCACAAGGAGCGTCAGGATACCGCAGACCGCATTGGGAAACCGCGCGCCGAACTCATTGATGCCAAACATTTTCATGGAAAGGACCTGAAGCCAGAAAAACAGAGGCGGTTTCTCCCAAAAGGGCATAAAATTGATCTGTACATTCAGATAGTCGCCTGTCAGAATCATTTCGCGGGCGGCTTCTGCAAAATTGATCTCATCCCAGTCGAAAAGCGGCACCGAACCCAGGAAAGGCATGAAAACCAATGAGCCGAAAAAAATGGTCAGGATCCAGACGATCCGGGTACGGGAAAATGGATGCATCCTCACAGTCGTATTATCGCCTGTGAAGATATAAAAATCTCCGATACCTAGTATTCAGGCTCGATTACTTTACCGATGAAAAGAATGGTGTTGGTGGTCCGTTCCCTAATGGCAAAAACAAAAGGTTTATCCACGATGAACGGATCGGGGCCCTCACTGGTATAATCGATTCCGATGGTAGTCACTACTGCGGCTTCGGTTCCCTCCTCGTTGACATCGACAAATGTGTTCTGTTTTACAAAGCTCACAAAGATGCTTTCATCGGAGATCCCTGTCAGATCAGCAGTGGTGGGATTGAAAGCGTCGACCATGCCCAGACTGACAAGCTGATCGTTGAGGATTTTTTCGTACTCAAATTTAAACTTGGGGATCCAAATCTCACATTCGGAAGGCTCTGTGATCTCTGAAAGGCCTCTCACCAGATCTTCCCATACCCCAAGATCAAATTGCGACAGAAAATCATTCAACGTACCCGCAGGTTCAATAACCACCATCGAGAAGTTCTGCCGGCCATAGGTAAGTTCTGCTGCCGAGCAGAGTGGTGTTGAATAGAACCTGGAAGGAATCTTACTTCTCATGGTTTCCACCTGAATCACGTTCCCACCGGAAAGCCAGAAAGGTGCCTCAGTGGTTTGTTCCTTGTCAAACTGATATGTCCATGTACCCTTGAAATACAGTGCGTTCATCAGGAACATCACAGCACTAGGGGAGATTTCATCCAACACTTTCAGGATTTTGCCCCTGGTGTTATCTTTTGCCCAGCCGTTGATCGCTTTGAGTGCCTCGGGATTGCCGAAGTCCAGTGCTTCAATATGCGCATTGAAAGCTGCATCCATGGTATCAAGGTACGATTGATGCACTTGAAACTCATTGCGGTACCAAACCGCATTGGCAAGGGCAAGATCAATTTCAGGATCCAGGCTGAGCAACTGAGTGACCAGGCTCTGGTAAACGTTATTGATCTCTCCCAAAGTAAGTCCTTCGTAACCCAGCATATCACGGATCTGTTGGTACGTATCGTTGTTACACCCGTTGAGCAGCATCGTAAGGGCGGTGCTGGCACTCAGGGGCGATAACATCAGATCGTCGTCTTCCACAGAGGATGTCTCTGTAAAAAGGTCAATTCCAAAGCTGTTGCTTCGGGAGATGATCTCTGAGGACTTGGCAGGTAATTTCAGCTGTTTGGGCTCTTTGGGGCCTGCAGGTTCCTTTTCACAGGAGGCCGTCAGGATCAGAGCCAGGACGAGAAAAAAAACATGGCGTTTCATAGAACGGGTTTTTGTTTCACTACTGACCTATTGACTGGCAAATCCTTTGAAGGTTGTCCGGTACCTGATGACTTTCTTTGATTTCAACAGGTGTTTTTAAACCGTACAATTCAAAAATACAATATATTTTGCAGGTTGAAATTAATTTATATCTTTACAAGCGAAATACCTTGCTTGTGTCCACTAACCTCAAAAAACGCATCTACGTCTTCAGCAATATTTTTGGTTACCTGGCGATGTTGGTTGTGAACGGGCTGGCCAATGCCATACCTCTTAACCATAAGACGACCGGTGAGCTGTCCGATGCCCTGCCCAACCTGTTTGTTCCGGCGGGCATTACTTTTGCCATCTGGGGCCTCATTTACCTGTTGCTGGCCATGTTGCTGATCTACCAGTTATATTCCCTGCTGCGGCAGGAAATTGCCACCGGGCTTTTCGTTGTCCGGATCGGATGGTGGTTTTTCATTTCCTGCATTCTTAACATGTCATGGATCTTTGCATGGCATTATGAGGTGATATGGCTATCTCTGCTGATCATGGTGATGCTGCTAGGCACACTGATCATCATCTACCGCAGGTTGGACATTGGAAGCTGTTGTGCAAAACGTAACGAGAAAGTGTTTGTTTTTCTTCCTTTCAGCATCTATTTGGGATGGATCAGCGTGGCCACCGTAGCGAACGCGACCGCCTTCCTGGTTTCCCTGGGTTGGAACAGGTGGGGCTTCAGTGAAGCTTTCTGGGTCGTAGCCGTGCTGGCCTTAGTGACCGGATTGACTCTTGTCGTTGTCTTCAGAAGAAAGGACATTGCCTATGCGATCCCTGTTCTATGGGCGCTCACAGGCATCATCATCAAGCGGTCTGCAGATCTGGGAGGGCAGGAGCGCATTGCGGTTCTGGCGTCGGCTGCGGGTATTGCATTGATCGTGATCGCAGTGCTTGTTCAAGTAGTCCGGAAGAAGGTCTACAACTGAGGATCAAGTCCCTTCCTCATATCCTCGGGCAGTATAATAGACAGCCCGGTTTTATGGTCCCGCTCATCCATTCGGCCTCAAACGTGACAAAGAGCAGATCGCCGGAGGTCATGCTGAATTCCGAATCAATGTCCACAAAACCGATGATCTTTCTGATGATCCCGGTTTCCTGCATCAGCTCGCGCAAGGTTGCCGCTTCACCATGACGGATCATTCATCACCGCCCATACCATCTATGACCTTCTCCACCTCTTCGCTGGTATCCCTCAGGATGACCTTGCACTGCCGGATGAGCTCAGAGGCCCGTTTGACCTTATTGACAAGAACATCAACCGAGACCTCCCCTCTCTCCAGCTCTTCCACGATCTTTTCGAGTTCCTTCAATGCAATGGTATAATTTTTCATTTCAGTTTCATTCCTTTAAATGAAATAACGAATCAGATCACTTTACTATCCAGCGTTCCCTTGTAAAGGACCGTTTTAATTTCCGAACCGCTCCCGGCCAAGGAAGCATCAGTCAGAGGAACATCATCCAGCAAGGTGATGCTGTATCCTCTTTTAAGCGTGTTCATCGGATCAAGCAATTCAATTTTCTTCTGATAGGTCTCAAGCGTATGGCTCTGCTTTTCAAGAATGTACCTTACGAAGATGCTCATTTTTTCGCTGCTGCTCACCAATTCGCTGTAAGGCTGTTGTAAAAGGCGGAGAGTAGCTGAATGGAAACGATGCGACAGGTTTGCCATCCGGGTAAGTGAATCCTGAAGTATCTGCCCTGACTCCCTGAACAGTTCATCACGCAGCGAATCGATCCTGTCTTCAAACGTCTTGAATTGTCCGATCAGGAAACTGGCAACAGCCGTCGGTGTGATCAGGTTGGTATGAGCCACCATCTCCACCACAGTTTCATTGGTTGAGTGGCCGATCCCCGTAATGACAGGCAGGGGGAAGACGGCGACCTCCCTTGCAAGTTTCAGGGTATCATAAGCGCTCAACCCCACTTCCCCGCCACCTCCGCGGATGAGGGTAACGACGTCAAAATGTGCGTGTTGCCTGGCTATGTTCATGAGCTGGTCTATAACCGTTTCCACAGCCTTTTCACCCTGAAGGACCGATGGAAATAAGCTGCAACGGAATGAATAGCCATAAGGGTTATTACGGATCGTGACCATGAAGTCATGGTAACCTTTGCTTGACTCCACAGAAATGACAGCAATCTTGTTGGGAACCGGCGGAAGGCTCTTTTTGCGGTTCAGATCGAAAATCCCTTCTTTTTTAAGAGCTTCGATCGTATCCCGTTTCTCCCGCGCCATTTCACCGAGTGTAAAGGAAGGTTCAATATCAACAATGTTCAGTGAAAGGCCATAGACCTCATGAAAGCTGACTGAGGCAAGGAAAAGGACCGTCATGCCGTCGCGCAGGTTTTCCCGAGTCTGATCTCTGAACTTGGCGCTGATCATCTGATACGCGGATGCCCATATGGTGGCACGCATCTGGGCCCTGATGTTCCTTTCCTGTTTATCGACCAGGTCAACATAACAGTGGCCGCTCTTGGGATAGAAATTCAGTTTGGCAATCTCGGCCTTTATCCAATAGAAATCAGGATATGCCTCCTGCAATACTTCCCTGATGTTTCCTGTCAGTTCAAAGAGTGAGTAGATCCTGCGATCATCAAAAAGGGTCGGTTGATGGTCCATCATACGACAAAGGTAGGAATTATAATCCTGCATGAACTACATCCCAGTCCTGAAAAAGCAAGCCCTCGCCAGCCAGAGGTCCTGGGCTGGGAGGGCATGCCTTCAACCTGTTGTGATCGTAGATCTTTATTTTTTCAGCAGGTCCCTGATCTCGGTCAGGAGTTTTTCTTCTTGGAGGGTTCCGGAGGAGGTGCCGGAGCAGCTTCCTGTTTCTTCTTCATGGAATTCAGTCCCTTTATCACCAGGAAAATAGCCAGCGCCACGATCAGGAAATCAATGATGTAGTTGATGAACTGACCTATTTTCATGGTCACGGCGGGCGTCTCGCCCACCGCCTGTTTGAGTGTGATAGCTATGTTTGCGAAATCCATGTTCCCGATCAGCAGTCCGATGGGTGGCATAAGCACATCACCAACAAAGGACGACACAATTTTTCCGAAAGCGGCACCGATGATAATACCTATCGCCATGTCCATGACATTGCCGCGCATGGCAAATTCCTTGAATTCTTTCATCATTCCCATAACTTGTTCTCCTTTAATGATTTAGGTTAGACAAACGCACCAAAACAATTTTCTTGATAAAAGTATATCAATTTACTGCAATTATTCAAAAAGTGTGTTTTTCTTTCATTGACTGTGAATTATTTTGCCATAGAAAGATCCCGTCCTGGTCTGCAGCTGAAGGATGTAGAGGCCTGGTACATCCGTCGCATTTTCCAGAGAAAGCAGTGACACGCCGTCTGGAAGATATTTTGACTCAGAGAAGACCATTTTACCGGTGATATCAAAGATCATCACGTTAACATTTTGTTTTTCAGGAAGGTTAATCCAGAATTGGATAAGCTGGTTGGATGGATTCGGAAAAATTTTCAAAGAACCCGTTTCCACATCGAGGGTATCCAGGCTGTGGAATGCCATCATGTAATCAGGTATACCGTATCCCAGGGTATCATCAGGCGAGGAGTACTGGTTTGCCGTTCTCACTATAGCACTGATTATCTGCATATTGCTAAAAGCAGGTTTCGCCTGCCACAGGCAGGCCGTCATGCCGGCGATCACCGGGCAGGAGAAGGAAGTTCCATTACCTCCAGTGATCCCACCCCAGGGGGTGGCGATGATGGTTTGCTGCCCCTGGGCAACAATGTCCGGTTTAATGCGACCGTCATAGGATGGCCCAAGTGAGCTGAAGGTTGCCCACCGGCCCAGAGCATCCACTGCTCCGATGGTAAAGACACTGTCCCCGTCGGCAGGGGCTCCGATATATTTCCATGAGCTGTTACCGCTGTTACCGGCGCTATTGCAGACCAGTATCCCCCTTTCAGCGGCCTTGTCAGCCCCGATGGTGATGGGTGTGGAATTACCGTCCATATCCTGGTACGTATGACTATCCAGGGAATCGTTAAACGTTGTGTATCCCAGAGATGAGTTGATGATGTCAGCACCCAGGCTGTCGGCATATTCAGCTCCCATCACCCAGTAATATTCCTCCATCTTATATTCGGCCGTCCCATCTTCCGTACGGAGCAGGTAATAACCGGCATCGGGCGCCGTGCCTACCAGCTGGCCGTCCAGGTTCCCACCCATGATGGAAAGAACCATGGTCCCGTGCGGATGGATCGACAGATCGAAAACATTGCCACCCGGGTTCACAAAGTCCCTTGTCCCAAGGATCCTGTTATGCTTCCATAAAGAATCAAAAACAGCCATGGTATCCACTGCCCTGAATCCGGCATCCAAAACGGCGATGACCATCCCTTCCCCCGTATACCCCTCATTGTGCAGGGGTACGCCGTTGATCATTTCTATCTGGTTGAGTGAAGGGCCGTAATCGAACGAAGATGATGCAGCCGATCCTTTCACAGCAGGTTTCCGGAAAGGGATACCCGTTTCCTCAGCAATGAAGAAAGGTTTCCCGCTTTCCTTCCTAACGGATAATTCGCCGGCTTCTTCAATGTTTTCGACGAACCTCATCTGGCGTATCTGATCAAAATCCTTTCGGGACGCCAATTCAACGATGACTGCATTCAGCCACCGGGACCGGGCAAGGATCCTGGCCCCTGCATTTTCCAGCGAACGAATGTAGGCAGGTGAAATGGGCAGATCGTCAACCGTTACCGGCAAATGATACCGCTGCCTCCTTTCGATGGCACGCCGGCTCAGGAACTCTTCCGGCCGGTTGATCGAAATACCTGGCTGGTCCTTGTCCCTGAACGTCACTTTGTAAAGTACAGACGCTTCCTGTGCTAAAACGGGAACAGCGGTTAAAAGAGTCAACAGGAGGAAGAGTATGGTTTTCATCAGAATATCGTAGATTTTACAAAAGTAAAACAAGAATCTTCGAATAAACTCATAGCCATTCAGATATTTGGAATAATTTTATCAGCGGATTGAAACCAACTGGATCCAATTTACCGTGCATATCGATATTATAACCCTGTTCCCGGAGGTATTTGAACCCATATTCAGCCACTCCATCATTAAACGAGCGATGGAGAAGCGTGTTGTGGCGATCGAAGTGCACAATTTACGCGACTATGCTACAAACCGCTATAAAAGTGTCGATGATTATCCCTACGGTGGAGGTTCCGGGATGGTGATGATGGTCGAACCCATCGACCGGTGCATCGATGCCTTACGGTCGAAGAGGAAGGTGGATGAGATCATTTACCTGACACCTGATGGCGAACTGCTTGAGCAACCCATGGTCAACCGGCTGTCGATGCTTGAGAATATTATCCTGTTATGCGGTCATTACAAGGGGGTGGACGAAAGGGTGAGGGAAAGCCTGATTACCAGGGAAATATCCATCGGCGATTATGTTCTTTCCGGGGGAGAACTCCCCGCAATGGTCTTTTGTGATAGCATAATCCGGTTACTGCCGGGGGTTCTTGGTGACGAGACCTCTGCGCTCTCCGATTCGTTCCAGGATGGACTGCTTGCACCCCCTGTTTACACCCGGCCAGCATCCTACAAGGGGATGAATGTTCCTGCCATCCTCCTGTCGGGCAATGATAAGGAAATAGCCCACTGGCGACACGAAAAGTCAGTGGAACGGACCGAAAAGAGAAGGCCTCGGCTGCTCGATTCTTAAAAGCAAAAAGCAAAAGTAGTTTTCATCCTTGGACTTTATTATATGCTGTTCAATCATTAGGACATAAATATTTTTATCTGATAAGCCTTTCATATAAATTAAACTACGTATATTTGCACACTTTTTTGGGATCCCTCTTTAAAATTGAATGGCAATGGGAAAGAATGAATTATTACAGTTTGTAGAGAACCAGGTACCGGTTAAGCAATTTCCGGAGTTCAGGGCCGGTGACACGATCACGGTGAACTACAAGATCGTAGAAGGCAACAAGGAGCGTATCCAGAGTTTCCAGGGTGTGGTACTGCAGCGTGCCGGAAGCGGCCCGACCGAAACATTTACAGTCAGGAAAATATCCGGCAACGTGGGTGTAGAGAGGATTTTCCCGATATCTTCGCCTTTCATTGACGAGATCTCCATCAACAAAAAAGGGATGGTTCGCAGAGCAAGAATATTCTACCTCAGAGAATTACGCGGTAAAAAAGCCCGAATCCGGGAACAGAGGTACTAATCCCCAAGGGTGGCTACCATGACCGCTTTGATCGTATGGAGCCGGTTCTCAGCCTGATCAAACACAACAGAGGCGGGTGACTCGAACACCTCATCTGTGACCTCCATCGCTTCAATTCCGAATTTCCGATAAATATCTTCACCGACATTGGTATTGTGGTTATGGAATGAAGGCAGGCAGTGCATGAACTTCACTT
>JAQUQD010000026.1 GCA_028716265.1 Bacteroidales bacterium
CTCGTACTGTAAATCGTCAGCATAAAGGTCACCAGTAAACTTATAAATTTAAGGTGTGGTTTGGAATAAAATGTTTAACAAAAAAACAACACACCATGGAAGAGAAGATCATCATATCACAATATTTTAACTCCCCAAAAACCACCGTCAACCTCAGGGATCTTAAACCTGGCGTGTATGTGGTCAGGGTTAAGTATCAACAAACCATTATGACAAAGAAATTGATTGTGTATTGATGAGATGAACCACTATTATATGTAGGAGGGCTGCTGGATTAGATATTTTGCCCAAGAAGTTTTACTGCCAACTCTGTCAGAGTTCCTGGCTCCACTCTGGCACCTGAAAAATCGTCAAGGTGCGCAGAAAAGGAAGCACAACACCTGTATTTTAACGAATAATAATCCAATAATCCAGATCAGTTTAGTACCATAATCATTAAAATTCTGACACTTAGATATGATTTAGATATGTTAAGATACGATCGGATATTCCCGTCCGTACCGCACAATCTCAGTTAAACCCTTGACCTTCAAGGGTTTTTTTATGGGGGTGCGCAATAAATGGGTATTTGTTAAACAATCCGATGATCTCCAGCCTGCCCGTTCCCTCTATAGGATCTCACACATGATGCCCTGCTCAAGGAAAAAATCCCTGTACCCGATGATTTGGTCAGGACTGTACGGACCAAGTCGGTCTAATTGATAATCCATACCATGTTCTTCATATTTCTCTCTTCCAAGGTTATGATAGGGCTCCAGGCAGATGTGGCGCAGATCATTTCTACTCATTATCTCAATAACATCTGTCAAATTTTCAGGGGTATCTGTAATCCCTGGAATTAAAGGAAATCGTATCCAAATCTCTGCATTTTGGGAAGCAAGAAAAGCCAGATTCTCCAGGATCGGGTGAACGGATTTTCCAGTATGGAATTGATGCATATCAGGATCAATGATTTTCAAGTCGAACTGGAACAGGTCCGTGAAAGCTAGTACTCCTCTGACCGCTTTTCTGGACGCCCATCCGCAGGTTTCCACAGCGGTATGTATACCAAGGGTTTTGCATTTTCGAAGTACCTCAAGTAAAAATTCATATTGGAAAAGGGGCTCTCCTCCTGAAAACGTGACTCCTCCGCCAGAATTTCGATAAAAAGGGATGTCCAGTGCTATGATATCTGTCACTTCTCGGGCGGTCATTGCCTTTCCGGTCACCGTTAATGCATCATGGTTGCATAGTTCAACGCACTCTTTTGAGCGGCATTGGTTGCATAAATCAAACGAACGATGAATTTCCCCGTTGGTAAATGAGATGGATGCAGTGGGACAAGAGGCCACACAATCCAGACACAGTTTACAACGGGAACGGAAATAGCGTAATTGCGGCTCTACCTGTTGTGACTCGGGATTACAGCACCACTGACATCGCAAAGGACATCCCTTCAGGAATACCAGTGTTCGGATTCCAGGTCCATCATGTACAGCATAATGCTGAATATTGAAGACGATTCCTTTCATCCTCTACAGAGCATGCTCTGTCCTCCATATAACCTGGTCCTGAAGGTCTTTGCTCATTTCAACCCAATAAGCTGAGAAGCCGGCTACCCTAACGACAAGATCACGGTAATTCTCAGGGTGAACCTGTGCATCCCGAAGCATCCTGGAATCAACAACATTGAATTGTATATGGAACCCGGATCTTTCGAAATAAGTTTTTATGAGGGCCAGCAAGTTTTTCGATCCTGTATGGCCTTTTAAGGCCGTAGGATGAAATTTAAGATTCAGCAAGCCACCACGGATCCTTGTATGGTCCACTTTTGATGAAGAGCGGATCACCGCGGTAGGCCCGTGAATGTCTGTTCCCGGAAAAGGTGACGTTACTCCATCGGCAAGGGGTTCACCTTTCAACCGTCCGTCAGGAAATGCATTGCATACTTTGCCGAAAGGCACGGGAGTGGATATTGCCAGCATGGAAGGATCATACGGTTTTCCCAGATAATTGACCTGCCCTGGTACAAAATCGCAATACGCATGAAAAAGATCAAGGTAAATGTCATCCACAAAGTCTTCATCGTTTCCCCAGTGCGGCACCGATAATGCTTTTTTTCGCAATGCCTCGTGCCCCCTCCAGTTTTCTTTTACCGCCAGGATTAGTTCCTGGAGTGTGCAGACATTAAGTTCAAAACACAATTTTTTTATTACTGCCAGGGAGTTGGCAACATTCACCATTCCCGACGAAAGTGTGGTAACAGATTGATTGAGCAGAGCTCCTCCATCGTCCATGCATTTTCCTATATCCAGGCAATTATTGACAAAAACCGAACAGAATACCAGGGGAACCGAGTTGCGATGGGCGATCATTACATAGTTCCAGTATTGCTGCCAGTTCCTGATGGCATGATGCATGATATCAACGTAATACTTCCTTACATCTTCATAGCACTCCAGTTTTCGTGGTTCAACCATCCGCACTCCAGTCACCGGGTCAACCCCCTGATTAAGAACAAGGTCAATGATCTTTCCGTGGTTCACAAATCCTGGCTGAACAATGCCATAAGCATTTCCCTGAAGAGTTGGTTCAGTGCATCCCCCCATTGCGGAATATTTCCGGATGATGTCCAGGGGAAGGCCACTGGTCTTCATTTCATGCTGGATATAGGTGGACTGATTGAAAAAAGCCGGGTATCCCACCCCGGTTTTTACACATTCAACAGCCTGCATCAGGAATTCAGAATCCAGTTTGTCATCCCACCAGACGGAAAGTGTTGGCTGGGTCATCTGCATATTTATCTGGGCCTGCAGAATGATTAGGGAAAGGGGATTATTGGCTCGTTCGCCGTGTTCATCAATCCCCCCCAAAATAAGGTTCTGATAAAGATTTCCATGCCCCAGTCCCTGCCAGCTCAAGCTGGCAATGTATTCGATCTGGGTCATTTTCACGAACAATTCCTCAAACAGGGCAATCGCTTGTTGATGAGTTATATCCGGATCATTTTTATAATATGGGTAAAGGACCATATCCAGTCTGCCGGGTGAATATCCAAGGTGAGAACCTTCTATATGGCCAAGTAAATAGGTCAGCCAAAAAGACTGAACGGCTTCTCGGAAATTACGCGGAGGCTCCATCGGCACACGCCGGCATATGCCAGCCATTTGTTTGAGTTCCGACTTCCGGACAGGATCGTCTTCCTCACATGCCAGGCGCTCTGCCTCCCTGGTGTAATTTGAAACAAATTCAATAGCTCCTTTCAATACGGTGATTGCTGCCCTCCAGAAATTCAATCGGGTACCATCGGCTACATTTCCCGGTTGAAAGGAAAGGATCCTTTCTTCCGTCTCACAGATAATGGCATTGTATCCTTTTGCAAGGGCAGTTTCATAGTCAAGGATCAATCGCCCTTCAGGGCATGGTTCATGCGGAGCAGTGTAGAGCCCTATTTTCCAGCCATCTTCGATGAATCCTTTTTGATTGAATGCTTGCTTCCAAAGCCGGTCTGCCTGTGCCATAAAACACTTTTCTTCCCAGTATGTGCAGATATCCTTGAACTCTTCATATTCTGCTTTGGAAATCAGAAATTTACCTGAAATCAACCGAAAGTCGTTTTGGTCAGCGGCCTTCCGGGCTTTCTCAATTCCGCCCCCGCTTCCTTGCCCTACATGCCTGCACTGGGCATCCTGATCCTCCTTTCGTATTTCTTTTAAATACGGATCCGCAGCATAATTGACATAAGGAATAGCCCCCCTTATGAACCGGGTCTTATTTCCTGCCAGCATATCCTTTTCATGAATGACAGGGGTCATCTTCGATAAAGCATAGGCATGATCTGCAGCACGTCGCTCAAGAGCTTCCATTCCATCAGTTGTTTTGTGGGATGCAGTCAGGTGCTTTATATACTCTATATCAACCATAAGAGGTGAACCCAGATACCTCTTTTTAAAAAATGCGGACCGGTCATTTGACGGGGAACCAATGATTTCACGATCAGTAAATGCCTCTGTACTTGTATTCATGGGACATTGAGAATTAAGAACAGCCAGTATAATGTTGAACGCTAAATTAGTGAGCTCTGTTTATTAAAAGAGAAACAATTAGCAAGGTAACTTGATCAGAATTTATTAGTCATTCAGGATCTCCAAATATACTAAAATTAAAACCAAAACGTACGTTTGAACTTTGCCTTACAAGAGGGTACTCATGGTGCATGATTGCTCCAAAATATGTAAGCTTCCCCGACCTTCGTCAAGTTTAAATTAGAGAAGAATAAAAGTGGGAGACCCACTGAAAAAAATTAACATATGAGAAGGGACGTACTGTTCAGGCATTTACCTTCAGGGTGTGACCAACAGTTTTTTTACCTCACTGATCTCATCGCATGTGAACCGGTAAAAATACATGCCCGGAAGCAGTTCACCGGGCTGAAAAGCCAGATGATGGATGCCTGCTGTCTGAAATTGACCGGCAACTGTTCTCAATAAGCTGCCCTTTGCATCGTAGATCATAAGACTGACCATTCCCGGACGCTCCAGGACATAACTGAGCCGGGAAGGATCCTGTAAAGGATTAGGGAAAATCCGGACGGTGTTTGGATCAGTTTGCGCCGTTTCCTCTTCCGTGCCTACATAGGATCCGAAAAACTCCAATATTCGCTGTAACACTTCAAGTCGTTTTTCCTGTTCATTGATCCCTTCAAATCCGAAACCAAAGAACACGGTTTTATAAACAGGGCTTTGATAACTGACGGCGGCGCCGGTGGCGGATGAGAAATACTGAAAAACTACCTCGCCACCACTGACCGGTTCCAGCTCACTCATGGATGACTGGAACATTGCATCCGTGCCTTGATTGAGGGTCAGGTACAAATTATCGCCAATGGGATCTCCCGGAGTCCCAATCAGGGTATCCTGGCCGGCATAGGTGCCGTTGATATGCTTCACATGCAGGTAATCCTTCAGAAAAGGGCTTTCCTCCAAGTCTTCACTGATATTTTGCCCCGAAAGGAACAAATTGCCTCCGTTTTCAAGATACTGCGAAAGCACCTCCTGGTTGTAAGGCGTCAGGGTTTGTTCTACCTGGAATCCGGTGAACCAGATTACGATCGGAAAATTCGAGATGAATTCCAGGGAGGGTTCTCCCATTACATTCAAATTGTAAGAGTATGTCTCGCGCTGCAGTTTTTTCAATGCATAAGTATACCAGGCAACAGGCTGGATAAACAGTCCATTGAAGCTGATGCCGTCATTTACCAGCAGGATGTCAGGTTTGCCGATCTCCAGATTAAGATAGGTCTTGTAAACATCCGATTTTCCAAAAGAGATGTTCAGTCCAAACAGGGAAGAATAGGGTTGGGTTTCTGATCCAACATGGATCAGAAATGGGATATCAAGAGCCTGTTTTACTTCCAGGTATCCTATCATTCCTAAGGGCGATTCAGCCACTTCGACACCGATGTTGGGGTCATCCGAACTGAGGATCAGGTGAACATCCTGAATGGCTGAGGTAATATTTATATTGTTACGGATGCCCAGGGTGATGGTCGCCTCTTCTCCGGGTTCCAGGACCTGGTCTCCGTCTGAATCGGAAAGGGACAGTGATTCAACAGAGAATGGTTTGTAGTGATAAGAATAATTTAACAGAAGAAATTCCGTAAACCAGCTCCAGTCTGAGTTTGAACTATTCCCGATGCATATCATTCCGGATTGCCTGTCCCTGCTGAAACCATATTCACCCTGAGCTCCGGGAAAACTACCTCCATGACTGAAAAAACCATATTTATAATTCCATATCAATCCCAGCAGGTCAGGATAGGTTATTTCGGGGTATTGCAGGGTGGTGATCAAATCGATGGTTTCCTCCTCCAGGATCTGGACCTGATCCAAGGAACCTCCGTTCATGTACATCGCCAGGATTTTGGAGAGGTTCACCGCACTGGTTCTCAGGGTTCCTGCCGGATAGACAGGAAATCCCGCGTGCGGGGAGGGAACAAGGACATCGCCCTGGCGGATGTAGGGTGTAGCGATCCATGAGGAATTCAGATTCTGCAGATAAAAGGAGGTCTGCTCCATTCCCAGGGGGCCAAAAATGTGTTGCTGGCAGTAAGTTTCAAAATCCATTCCGAGGAGCACCTCAACGATGAAGGCCAGCAACGAAACGCCCACATTGGAATAGCTATATGTTGTTTGTGGAGGTACCTGTAGATAACTTTGGGAAGAATTATACAGTCCGCCTTCAAGAAGATAGGATTGTAAAAAATCCTGTAAAGCGATGGGTGAATCGTATCCGTAAGTTACCAGATCATTCAGAAGGGCCAGATCATCGTTAATGGATGAAAGATGGGTCATCAGGTGACGGAACGTGATGATGCTGTCAGGAAAGGATGGATTGAAAACATCAAAGGGTAAATAATCATTGATATTATCATCCAGTTCAAACAAACCATTCTCATAGAGTTGCATGCAGGCAGTCAAAACAATCGTTTTAGAGATGGAGGCTGTGAGGAAGACCGTAGAATCACCCACGGGAACCGCCTGTTCAACATTGGCGTAACCGAAATGTTTTTTCCAGTACAGTTCGCCGTTCTCCAAAAAACATAGGGAAACACCCGGTATCATTGCTTCTTCCATGATCCAGGTAATCCATTCCTCAAAAGTAGACGGATCCATTCTCCGGATGTAATCGCAGGATTCATCATCCCTGTCATGGGGCAGAAAGGTTTCCATGGATTCAAAAAAGGCTCTTTCCGCTGCTTTCTCCTGTATGGTTTGATTTCTGGAAAAAAAATCCTGTCCGCGGAGCGTCACGGGATGGATCAGGCAACTACAGGCAATCAGCAGAAAAGTGATATTCGTTCTATGAGTCAGCATGGGGAAGGGAATTTCAGCGAAAATTTGTTGGAACAAATGCGATAAAACCTAACTCCTGCAAATCTAAGGATAATCCCTGATATGCGAAAATGTTACGGAATATCCTTAAAAGATCCGACAGTCTCCGGGTAGATCCCCCGGGTAAAAAATGGAAGTGGTTTATTTTCTTTTCATTGCCTGTTCATGAAAATAAAAAATCATTATTCGAGAAAATTGATTACCTTTATGCCCTGAGCCTGCTGCATGAGATGTTTTGTTTAGCTTCCATGCCTGAAGGTGGGATGAAAGATGTGTCATTAATACGAATATATTGTTTATGGGTAAGGGAAGGGAAACATTTGGCAAAAAGGATGTAAGATCCAAAAAAGAAAAGAAAAGAAAAGAAAAAGAACTCAAACGTATCGAGCGCAGGGAAAATAAAGGAAGTGGCAGTCCCGAAGACATGATCGCTTATGTGGATGAATTCGGAAACATTACTTCCACTCCCCCGGATCTGACAAAAAGGTCAACCATCAAAGCCGAGGATATTCAAATCAGCGTGCCAAAAAATTTACCTCCAGATCCCAATGATCTAATCCATGGTGGGATGGTTAAGTTCTTTGATGATAGCAAAGGTTATGGATTCATAAAAGACTCCAACAGCAAGCTGGACATATTTGTCCATGCAAGTGGTGTCATCGATCCTATCAAGGAGGGTAATAAAGTAACCTTTGAGGTGGTGAAAGGAATCAACGGATGGAATGCCGTAAATGTAAAGATCGATCGGGAATGATTCATTACCGCACAGAATAAGCCTGCACCCTGTTTGTATTTCCGCAATAACATCTTTCAATTAATCTCAATGCAACTATGGCTAAGAAAAGCTCTGATCCAGAGCAAAAGATAAAACTTGACATTGATCATTTTTTAGTTAATTTTTCGGATGGTTATATCGAATGCCGGTTTTGCGGATCCAGATCCGCCATCCTCGGAAGAAACTTTGGAGTCGATAACAGGGATAAGATCTTCGATTTTAAAGAAAAACATAAAAGCTGCTGAGGCTTGGATGTACCCCACCCCTGAACGAGGCTGTATCAAAATGAATGTTTTTTATTAAACCACAGAGATCACGGAGGAGAACTGAGAACACAGAGGACTGATAACGAGTTATTTAAACTCCGTGATCTCCGTGAATCCTCCGGGTTTAAATTGTATTTTAACACAGCCTCGACGGGGGTATATGGGTTAACTCCCTGGGACTTGCCCCGGAATGTTGGTCAGTCCCGATATCTGTCAGGATGCCCTGGAATTCATACCTTTCCTTCCCAGTGTAATGAATTTCTACCGGCCGTTCATCAGCGCCATGTCATACGTTTATGTCTCCCTCTTTTTGTTACGACCCCAGGGATCTGCGTCCGGTCCGTTTTATTCATTTAAATATGAATCTCATTTCTGTTTACCTTTATTGCCATCACCTAATTTTACCCAACCATGAAAAAGATCTTCTGGTTTTTGGTTGTAATCATCCTTGCTTCATGCAACACGCTTCATTATAACATGAAAAGGAATCCTGAGAAGTTCGCACCCGGCCGCATCGAGCTGGAAGCTGCCTCTCCCGTTCTTTTCAGCGATGAATTTAACAGGCACTCGATCTCTTCCAACTGGAAAAAATCCATGTACTGGTCTGGCCCCCTGTTCAATCCCGAGGTTCCCTCATCCGGCTACTATTCCCCCGACAATTTCACGTTTACCGACAGCACCGTACGGCTCTGGACGCGTTATCAGCCAAAGGATTTCTACCGTGAAAAGTATAATGATACGGTGACGATCAATTATTCCATCGGCCTGCTTGACCTTTATCCATGGGTCATCCGGGGGAATGACCTGATCACGGATTTTATGGTGGAATGCCGTGCCAAAATGCCGGCCGGCAAACGTGAATGGCCGGCTTTCTGGTTAACGGGCTACGAACAGTGGCCCCCCGAGATCGATGTCTTTGAGTACTGGAACGACTCAACGGGCCAGTTTACGACCAACTTCCACTACAGCCAGCGCGACCGGTACAGGCAAGCCCAGCAAAAACACAGGATGACCATCCCTTATAAAGATGATTTTCATACATATGGGCTGAAAGTATTCAACGACCGGATGGAATTTTACTTTGACGGATTCCTTTACCGGAGGCTAAGGAGCGTGAATCAGTATCTCCATAAATTGACGGTGATACTGCAGAACGGCATACATGACGATCCCGACAACGATACGTTTCTTGAGGTGGACTGGTTCAGGATCTACCGGCTCCCCTGACAGGTCATTCATCGATTACCAGGCCGTCATCCGGTACCTGATAACCCCATTCTTTCATGGCGAAATCCCATTTTTCGAGGATCATATCCAGCTGGTGCCTTGTAATATGATGCACATTCTTCATGTATCCTTTGCTTTTTGCCGCGTATTCAATGAAAGCGTCACTGACCTTGTCGAAACCGGAGAATCCAAAAGTTGAATAGATCCTTCCAAGCATGGCTACCGGATCTTTCTCCAGCTCTTCAAATGAAAACTCGAGGAGGTTCCCCTCAGGGATCAGCTTTCGTTCTTCGATGAACTTATGCATCATCAGGTCATATACTGAAAAGATGATCTCTTCAAGCTGTTGTTCTGTCACCGTATGCAGCTGAAGGGCAGGCATCATCTCATGGTAGAAATGGCGGGTGGATAGGAACACAGTGACCGGATTACGGTGGATATGAATGAATTTCGCGTTGGGGAACATCTGAAGGAGTTCCTTTATCCGGCCGGTATTCGTCGGGTTCTTGGATAAAAACCGACTGGCATCCCGGTATTTGACCGCTTTTTTGATGATCAGCCGGTAAGCGTGACGCCATTGTTCCCGTGCCTTTTCATCCATCTGCTGAAATTCAATGAACGTATGATAGAACTGCATTGTGTAGCGCGGGAAGATCCAGAAATAATAGTACGACAGCGAATGGCGGCTTCCAATAGCAAATTCCTCTTCCTGGGGAAAGTCGGCATTCATTTTTACATTGTCACCCAGTCTTCGGGGTGCAATCAGAAGGCGCATGAAGTTCCTGAAGATGAAATAGCCCATTTTATTGAACAATGTGTCGGGGAATACACTCTGATAAGTGGTCACAGAGCCCATCTGCGGATCCTGGTTCAGCAGGTTGTGAAGGTGGGTTGTGCCGCTGCGCCAGTGACCCACGATGAAGAGAGGATCTTCTGTGACCGGCAGCTTTTCGATCCTGGGATTGATCCATGTCCTTTCGAACCAGCGGAAAGGTTTGTTGATAATATTGATAGCCAGTGTCGCAAGTACCCTTGCAGAGTAGCGAGGCTGAACTCCATAGTTGAACACCTGAGAAAGGAAAAGATCCAGGTCATAACCCACTGCCGGAGGCAGCCACACACCCTTTCTTTCTTTCTTCGGTCGAGTCCCGGATTTCATGTGGTAAAGGTAAAAAATATTAGTTTTGCAGTCCATTTACTTGTAAATTTCTTACATCCCTTATATATTTATATATTATGACACTATCTATATATACATTTCCTGATCACTTCCTGGTTGATGAATTACTCAACAAAGAGCATCTGATCATCCGCAGTGCCGTCAGGGACTGGGTGGACAGGTCGGTCAGGCCAATCGTTGAGAAAGCTAGCCAGCAGCATGTTTTTCCAGTCCATCTGGTCAGGGAGATGGGTGATCTGGGTGTTTTGGGTTCATTTATTCCTCAGGAGTACGGAGGCGCCGGACTGGATCAGATCGCCTACGGAGTGATCATGACCGAGCTGGAAAGGGGTGACTCCGGGATCCGTTCGGCCGCTTCGGTCCAGTCTTCTCTGGTCATGTATCCTATTTTCCGGTTCGGCAGCGAGGCGCAGCGCAGGAAATACCTGCCAAAGCTGGCCACGGGGGAAATGATCGGCGCCTTCGGCCTCACCGAACCCGATCATGGATCTGATCCGGGCAGCATGATCACCCGCATGGAAGAAAGAGGAGATCATTTTTTGCTGAACGGGGCCAAGATGTGGATCACCAATGCTTCGATCTGCGATATGTCTGTAGTCTGGGCGAAGGATGAAGCAGGCGTGATCCGGGGTTTGATCGTGGAGAGAGGGATGGAGGGATTTACTACCCCTGAAACGGGGAACAAGTGGTCACTGAGGGCATCCGTGACGGGTGAACTCGTATTCAGCGACGTCAGGATCCCAAAAGAGAATGTTTTACCGAACATCAACGGGTTGAAAGGCCCCCTGATGTGCCTGAATTCGGCACGATACGGGATTGCCTGGGGAGCAGTCGGAGCGGCCATCGACTGTTATGATACCGCCGTCCGCTATGCCCTGGAGCGTAAGCAGTTCGGGAAGCCCATCGCCGCCTTCCAGCTCACCCAGCGAAAGCTGGCCGAAATGCTGACCGAAATCACCAAAGCGCAGCTTTTAGCCTGGCGCCTCGGCGTACTGCGCAACGACGACCGCGCCACGCCCGGCCAGATCTCCATGGCCAAACGGAACAATGTGCACATGGCCCTCCAGGTCGCCCGCGAAGCCCGCCAGATCCTCGGTGCCATGGGTATTACGGGCGACTTTCCCATCATGCGGCACATGATGAACCTGGAGTCGGTCATCACCTACGAAGGTACCCACGATATCCATCTGCTGATCACGGGGGAAGAGATCACGGGGATAGGAGCGTTTCATTGAAGCTGTACGACCCTCTCCACCCGGTTCCTGCTTAGATACCCCCGGATGATCATCCGTGCGTCGCGGTTATCATCAAACGGCCTGATGCAGGTCCGCAGGAATTCCACATCGCTGGTGGCGATCCCAGAATCTACATACCCAAATCCGAGGTACTTGCCGTTTTCGACCATCACCAGCGCTTTTTCGTCGTTCGTCCGACCGGTATCGATTATCAGAAAGTTTTCATTATCAAAGAGATAAGGTTTTATCGCCTGCTCTACTCGCTGATTATAGGATGCAGGCTCTTCCTTTTGGATACAGGCTCCCCGGCATTTGCGGACATGAAAGGCAAAACAGGCATGCTGGGTTTTATATAGACCGCACATTTTCTGGCAGAGCTCATGTTTTTCGACTAGTTGGAAGAGAAATTCTCTGGCTGCCATCATGCTATTAAAGGTCAGGATGGGCATGACGCCATTCTCATCACGGCTGATCTTCAGCTGCAGGTACCCATCGGTGTCAGTGAATGAGCACAGTCCGAAATTCTGGAGCGTCCTTTTCTGGGAGGTATTGAAAACAGGCTGGTATCTCTTGATCTCGGAGGATTCCAGCAGCAGGGCGACCAGCTCGCTTCCGGTCAGCTCGTAGCCAATGTCGGCGATGCGGTACTTCAGTTCCTGTTCCTTCCTGCTGAGGTTATCACTCAGGTGGGACCGCACACGTTCGGATATATTGACACTTTTACCGATATAGATGATATTCCCGTGGTCATCATAAAAATAATAGACGCCCGGCTGTTCGGGCAGCTCATCAATGATTTCTTTCCGGAGGTTGGAGTTCAGTCCGCGCAGCGAGATGAACGTGATGGCCGGTTCGATGGAAACCAGCAATTCAAAGAGCCTTGCGGTGGCCATGGCGTCACCGGCGGCCCTGTGCCTGCACGGATTGACGATGTCAAGGTCTTTGCATAAATTCCCCAGTCCGTATGACCGCCGGTGCGGGATCAGCTTGCGGCTCATTCTTACGGTACAGAGTTTCTCCCTGTGAAAATCATACCCCAGGCTACCGTACTCCTGTCGAAGGAAGGAATAGTCAAAGGCAACGTGATGCCCCACCAGGGTCCTGCCTTCAGTCAGATCCAGGATATCCCTTGCCACATCGCAGAACCGGGGAGCATCTTCCACCATCTTGTTCGAAATGCCGGTCATTTGCGTGATGCGGTAGGGTATTTTTTTCTCCGGATTGATCAGGGTGGTGTATTCATGGGTGATCTTTGTTCCGTCATGCAAAAAGATCGCAATCTCGGTGATCTTTTCAGTTCTGGGATTCAGACCCGTGGTCTCCACGTCGACGATCGCGTACATAGTCAGGATGGAGCTTTTTAAAGGTTCAGTCTGGTCTGTATGGCCTTCACTTCGTTCTTCAGTATGCGGATCGTCTCCACAAGCTCTTCCTTCTCCATGTTCGGCTCGGGGAGTTCCGAACTGAGGAACGTCACAAATTTCCATGCTTCCCTCAGTTGCGTGACGGGAAGAACATAGGGTTTGTAGAAGGGATTAAGCGAATACAGGATAAGCGTCCCCTCCGTTTTGATCTTATTCTCAACTACTTTGAACACAACTCCTTCTTCCGTGGTCAGAAGGATATACGCATGTTTGTTCTGGATCAGGTTCCAGTTCTGAATAAATTCCCCGATCACCCATGACTTTTCAGGGATCGGGTGCATCGAATCACCGGTGACCTGAAAGGCGCGGTACTTCCTTTCCTTTGACAGGAAAGGAAGCCGGAATGTGGGCAGTACGCTGATGTATTCAGGATCGGCATAGCCGCTGGCATACCCCGCCTTAGCTTTTTCGCCGACCATTTCGATGTTCTCCTCATTGTCTGCGTTGACGGTGGTGGCCAGCACTCTCAGCTTGCTGCCGGTGATGAACACATCGTACCCTTTTTCGAGTTGCGACAGCTGGCTTTCGGAAAGCTTTGACAAATCGACGCGGACCAGTGTGTCGATCGCCACGTTGAAATATTTCGAAAAGGCCAGGAGCTCCCCGATGCCGGGTTCAGCCACCCGGTTCTCGTAGCCGCTCAGCGTAGAGCGTTTCATGTTCAGCGCGAAGGCCACATCGTCCTGCGTGCGGCCCCGGCGCTTGCGCAGCAGACGGATGTTGGTTGGGAAGTACATATTCGGTGTTTTTAGCTATAAGCTTCAAACTACAAGCTTCAAGCTGCAAGTTTCAAACTTGTAGCTTACGGCTTGTAGCTTGTAGCTAAAATATTTTTGTTTTTTTTCTGAAAAATGATTAATTTATCGTCGTAAAAATGATCAAATTTTAATCAAAGATAATTCAATTATTCATAATTCAACCATTTTAGAAAAATTTTTTATGGAAGCTTTCAACAGAAATATTGTTCATATGGACCTGGACACATTTTTTGTTTCGGTTGAACGTCTTGTCAATCCCTCACTAACAGGAAAACCGGTGATCGTTGGCGGGACTTCCGACAGGGGAGTAGTGGCCAGCTGCAGTTATGAAGCCCGCAAATTCGGCATTCATTCCGCCATGCCGATGAAACTGGCACGGACGTTATGCAGCCATGCGATCTACATCAGGGGTGACATGGAAATGTACAGCAAATATTCACGCCTGGTAACGGAAATTATTGCGGAAGAGGCTCCTTTGTTCGAAAAAGCATCCATCGACGAACATTATATTGATGTGACCGGTATGGACCGTTTCTTCGGCTGCCTGAAATGGTCGCAGGAACTGCGGCAAAAGATCATAAAACATACCGGATTACCGATCTCATCGGGTATATCCATCAACAAGACCGTTTCAAAGATCGCAGCTGGGGAAGCCAAACCGAATGGGGAGAAGTATGTTCCGGATGAGAATGTCAGGCCGTTCATGTTTCCCTTATCCATCAGAAAAATACCCATGATCGGCGACAGGTCCTATCACCTCCTCCGGTCGATGGGAGTCATAACCATCGGCACCCTGGCACAGATCCCTATCGAAATGATGGAGAGAGTGATGGGAAAGAACGGGATCATCGTCTGGAAAAAAGCGAACGGGATCGATCACACCCCTGTAACACCCTACTCCGAAAGCAAGTCGATCAGTACGGAAAGGACGTTTGAGAAGGATACCATTGATGTGGTCAGGTTAAAGGAGATCCTGACCGGTATGGTGGAGAAGACCGCCTATGAGCTCAGGAGCCAGGAGAAGCTGACTGCCTGCGTTACGGTGAAGATCAGGTACGCCAACTTTGATACACACACCCAGCAGCAGCATATTCCGTATACTTCTTTCGATCATGAGCTCATCCGTGTCGCTCTGGATCTTTTTCAGAAGATCTATCAGCGGCGGATGCTAGTCAGGCTGATCGGGGTGAGGTTCAGCCACCTGGTGCCCGGGGTTCAACAACTGAACCTGTTCGAGGACACCCCCGAGATGACCAGCCTTTACCTTGCGATGGATAGGATACGGAACCGTTTCGGCCGGAAGGCGGTGAGGAGGGCTGTGTGTTTGTAGGGTTGCAGGTTAAAAGCTTCAAGCTACAAGCTGCAAGCTCCAAGATTACAGGATCGGGAAAGCTGGATTGGAATTTTAGTATTGGGATTTGTTTGGAATTTGGTATTTGGAATTTTACATGATATGTATCTCTGCACCCACTCATATTACTCCCTCCGCTACGGCACCCTTTCGCTGGAGGAATTGATCGCCGAAGCGGCCCGGAAGGATATCCGGATCATGGCGCTGACGGATATCAACACGACCATGGGCATGATCGATTTTGTGAAGATGTGCGGGGAAAATGGAATTACACCCGTGGCGGGTGTCGAGTTCCGGAACAACGGTCAGCACCTGTACACCGGCCTGGCCAGGAACAACACAGGATTCAGAGAACTCAACGAACTGCTCACTTCCAGCAACCTCAACCAGACCGGTTATCCTGTCCAGCCACCAGACTCCCGGGATGTTTTTTTCGTTTATCCCTTCGGTTCCCGGAAAAAGGAACAGCTCAGGGAAAATGAATTCATCGGGATCAGACCGCAGGAAACAGGGAAGATCTTTACGTCAGAATTCAGTCATGACCAATCGGGGCTGGTGGTCATGCATCCGGTGACCATTAAAGACAAGATCGGGTATATCCTCCATAAGAACCTGCGCGCGATCGATCATAATACGCTGATTTCCAAACTGTCACCCAATCAGACGGCCGCACCGGAGGAGATCATGCTGCCGCAGGATGCACTGGTGAAACATTATGAACGCTATCCGCAGATCGTACACAATACCGAACGTTTATTATCCGATTGTTCGATAAAATTTGATTTCGAACGGATCAAGAATAAACAAACATTTACCGGCAGCCGGTATGATGATAAGATCCTCCTGGAGAAGCTTGCCCGTGACGGATTGATCAGCCGCTACGGTAAGACTGATAAACTGGCTGCCGAACGGGTGAAGCACGAACTGGAGATCATCGACCGGCTGGGTTTTTCAGCATATTTTCTGATCACATGGGATATTGTCCGGTATTCCATGTCCAGGGGATTTTACCATGTGGGCAGGGGAAGCGGTGCGAACAGCGTGGTCGCTTACTGCCTGAAGATCACGGATGTGGATCCTATAGACCTTGACCTGTACTTTGAACGGTTCATCAATCCCCGGCGCACCAGCCCCCCGGATTTTGACATCGACTATTCGTGGGACGAACGGGAAGAAGTGCAGGATTATATCTTCAAGCGATACGGGCATGAACATACGGCCCTGCTGGGAGCCACCTCCACCTTTAAAGGCAATTCCATCTACCGGGAATTAGGCAAGGTATACGGTCTTCCAAAACAGGAAATCGACAACCTGGTAACTAATCCGATGGCAGAGGTCAACAGGAATGAGATCACCCGCCGTATTCATACGCTTGCAGAGCTTATGGTTGACTTTCCCAACATCCGGAGCATCCATGCCGGTGGCGTATTGATCTCGGAAGAGCCCCTTACCTGTTACACTGCTTTGGACCTGCCGCCCAAAGGCTTTCCTACCACCCAGTGGGATATGTACGTGGCCGAGGCACTCCGGTTTGAAAAGCTGGATATACTCAGTCAGCGGGGTATCGGGCATATCAGGGAATGCGCGGAGATCATCGCCGGTAACCGCGGGATCAGGGTTGACGTTCACCGTGTTGCCGATTTTAAAAAGGATCCGCAGGTGAAGAAGCAACTGAAGACGGGGGAAACCATCGGTTGTTTCTATATTGAGAGTCCGGCCATGCGCGGGCTGTTGAAGAAGCTGCATTGCGAGGATTACCTTACGCTGGTGGCTGCCAGTTCCATTATCCGCCCCGGAGTGGCCAGGTCGGGAATGATGCGCGAATACATCCACCGGTTCCATCATCCGGATGCGTTCACCTACATTCATCCTATCATGGAGCAGCAGCTGAAGGAAACGTATGGAGTGATGGTCTATCAGGAGGATGTGCTGAAGATCTGCCACCATTTTGCCGGATTGGATCTTGCTGACGCCGATGTGTTGCGGCGGGCCATGAGCGGGAAATCGCGTTCCAGGAAAGAATTTGAACTGATCGTGGAAAAGTTTTTCGTCAATTGCAAGGCATTTGGTTATCCGGAAGAGATCACCCGCGAAGTGTGGAGACAGATCGAATCGTTTGCAGGGTATTCCTTCTCCAAAGCGCATTCCGCTTCCTATGCCGTGGAAAGCTTCCAGAGCCTGTACCTGAAGGCCCATTATCCCCTGGAGTTCATGGTGGCTGTCATCAATAATTTCGGCGGATTCTACCATACCTGGGTCTATTTCAACGAAGCCAGGAGACAGGGCGCAACGATCTGCCTGCCCTGCGTGAATCAAAGTGAATATAAAACATGCATACGGGGTACGGAGGTCTATGTGGGCTTCATTCACATCATGAACCTGGAAATGAAGGTTGCCCAGGGAATTGCCCAGGAACGCCACCGGAGCGGGCCATACAGAGATCTGGAAGATTTCATTCGCCGGCTGGACGTGCACCTGGAACAGATGATCATTCTCATCCGGGCGGGGGCGTTCCGTTTTACAGGGAAAAAAAAGGCACAACTTCTTTGGGAAACGCACCTGTACTTTGGGAAAAATAAAAATGAACACGCGCCCGTGCCTTTGTTCCATACCCCAGCCAGAACGTTTTCATTGCCCTGCCTTGAACAAACAATGCTGGAAGATGCCTACGATGAATATGAACTGTTGGGATTTCCGGTGACCATTTCGGTGTTTGATCTGCTGGAAACTGCCTTTCGGGGGGAAATCAAAGCCAGGCAGCTTTCCGGTCATGTTGGGAAGAAGGTCAGGATGGTCGGGCGACTGGTTACGATCAAGTATGTAAAGACCATTCATAAGGAGTTGATGCATTTCGGCACTTTCCTGGATGTCGACGGGGAGTTTTTCGATACCGTTCATTTTCCTGATGTTGTGAAGAGATTCCCGTTCAAGGGTAGTGGAATTTATTTATTATTGGGAACAGTGACAGAAGAGTTTGATTTCCCGAGCCTGACCGTTGAAAAAATGGCAAAACTGGCAGTCAGGAAGGATCCAAGGAGTGAATAATAATAAACAAATTCGTATTTTTGCCCCCCGTGTGCTGATAATAATTTCCGGTTTATGACACATTCTGAACAAATCCAGAAAGCGCATCATTTTTTGATGAGTAAGGGTTTTGACCAGCCTCAGATAGGGATCATCCTGGGTACAGGCATGAGCAGGTTGCTTGAGGAAGTCCGTATAGAAACGAGCGTTCCCTTTGAGGAGATCCCCCATTTCCCCCCGGCTTCTGTTGAGTTTCACAAGGGAGAACTGATCTTTGGCCGGCTCAGGGGTAAACCGACCGTTATCATGCATGGCCGCTATCATTACTATGAAGGGTATTCTTTCCAGCAGATCACACTGCCCATCCGGGTGATGAAGCTGCTGGGCATCCGTTGCCTGATCATTTCCAGCGCCTGTGGCTCCATGAACCCTGCGTTCCGGAAAGGCAGCCTTTTGCTGGTAAAGGATCATATCAACCTGCTTCCCGGGAATCCTCTGATTGGCCCTAACCTTGATGAATTCGGCCCAAGGTTTCCCGATATGAGCCAGCCCTACTCACCCCGGATGAATGCAAAATTCGTTGAGATTGCACGTACGAATGATATCACTCTGCATCGCGGTATCTATGTGGCCGTACCGGGCCCAATGCTGGAAACACCGGCAGAGTACAGGTATCTGAGAAAAATTGGAGCGGATGTGGTTGGAATGTCCACGGTTCCGGAAGTGATCGCTGCCAATCACATGAACCTTCCCTGCTCAGTGCTTGTCATCATCACCGATGAGTGCGATCCGGATCATCTTCAACCCTTCAATCTGGATGACATCCTCAGGACTGCTTCCAGCACAGAGCCCCATTTTATCCGTTTGGTCACCGCCTTTGCCGAACACTTTGACTGATCAGAAGGTGAAGTTCAGGCTGCACCGCCCCCACTGGTGGTGGTCACAGCCTTCATACTCCGGGGAAAGCCAGTAATATTCCGCCTGAAAGGATGCCCATTTGTAAGCGGCCAACAGCCCGACGTTATGTTCATATGTGAGATGGTTGATCTGATCGGGACCCAGGGTATAATCACTCCTGGTGAACACTCCTCCCTGAAGGGTTGCGTCATAAGCCACCAACGTGCCCCTGAACCGGTAAAAGAGAAAACACTGAAGCTTATCTGACGCAGGATTTGAGATTCCCCATTTCCCCTGAGCGATCTGATCCAGGTACCTTGGATCGTAAATGCCTGCCAGAAGGTATGGCCCCACACTGATATTGTCCAACAGCGTACCCGCATGAGCGTCGGCCCATACACCGATCTCAACCGATCTGCCTTTAACCAGTCCTGCTTCTGACCGGAAATAATAGTCAAGGATGATATCGTTCCTGATCTGGTATTTCCATCCGTCCGTATCTTCAAAATGAACGGTTTCCTGAATGACTTTTCCCTGTGCGGCGGAACCGATCAATCCGATATTCATTGCAGAGAGTTGTCTGTATCTTTTACCTATCGCATTGGACATTTTATTGAAACCGAAATACATATAGGCAGAAAAAGGTCTGTCGCCGGGGACAATGGTATCTTGGTGGGGATCCCACGGAGTGTACATCCGGTGAATAAAACTTATTCCATAATAATTTCTTACTGGTTTATTCAGGGGGATCATCAGTTTTGTGAGGAAGGAACGGTTCAGTGCGGGATCGATCAGGTCAAAACGGATCCCGTTGGTATAATACCTGTCGGTATTGGTGAAAATATCATTTTCAAAATCAATGCATAGGTACAAGTTGGGATTGACTTGCTCCAGCCACAGGTTCAGCTGGCTTTCCGCTTCATTCCGGGCATACATCAATTCCCTGCCGGAGGCTATGTCGATCGTCCTGCCCGAGGCCTTCAATCGCCTGATATTATCCATACGCTGCTGGATGGTTTGCTGATCAAATGCCTGTTGGGGAGCGGTTCTTTTTTTTGTCTTTTTTTTGGTTTTCATTCTTGAGAGGGAATCCCAAAGCGGTGGATTGGGGTGTGAAAGTGTGTCGGCAGTAGCCTCAGTCACCGGGTAAGCGGATGCAGGTCTGTCCCGCGAGAGCAAGTCCGTCGTTTTCCCCTCAGGATCTTGGACATCATGAGTATGGTTCCGGCAGCGGTCACAGCCGGTGACAAGGATGAAAGATCCGATGAACAATCCGGTAAGGAGACGTATTCTGTTCATTCTGATTTGCAGGGTATAGCAAAGTTAAATCGAATCCCTCAATTTTAGACGATCTTTCATACAACACGACTAGACAAGACGCATTTATTCAGTATAAAAGGGATGACATCCCGCAGCAGGGGATGTCATCCCTTTTATTCCAACGTTCCAATGTATCTTACTTTGCGTAGCTGACGGCGCGTGTTTCGCGGATCACGGTGATCTTGATCTGGCCCGGATAGGTCATCTCATCCTGTATCTTGCGGGAGAGGTCGTAGGCAATCTGGTTGGCTTCATTGTCGGAAACTTTATCCGCCCCAACGATCACCCTGAGTTCCCGTCCCGCCTGGATGGCATAGGTTTTCACGACGCCGGGGTAGGAGAGGGCCAGTTCTTCCAGGTGATTCAGGCGCTGGATGTACGCTTCCACCACTTCGCGCCGCGCGCCGGGCCTTGCTCCGGAAATGGCGTCACATACCTGCACGATGGGTGCAATCAGGGATTCCATCTCCACCTCGTCGTGATGGGCACCAATGGCATTGCTTACCTCCGCTTTCTCCTTGAATTTCTCTGCCAGTTTCATCCCGAGCAACGCATGGGGCAGTTCGGGTTCATTGTCGGGCACTTTCCCGATGTCGTGAAGCAATCCTGCGCGTTTGGCCAGTTTGGGATTCAATCCAAGCTCAGAGGCCATCGTAGCGCACATGTTGGCCACTTCCTTGGAATGTTGAAGCAGGTTTTGACCGTATGAGCTTCTGAATTTCATACGGCCGACCATGCGGATCAGTTCATGATGGATGCCGTGGATGCCCAGATCGATGCACGTCCTTTTTCCTGTTTCGATGATCTCCTGCTCGATCTGTTTCTTTGTTTTGCCCACCACTTCCTCGATCCGGGCAGGATGGATGCGGCCGTCCGAAACAAGTTTATGCAGGGAAAGGCGGGCTATTTCGCGTCGGACCGGATCAAAACCGGAAAGAATGATTGCATCCGGCGAGTCGTCGATGATAATCTCCACGCCGGTGAGCGCTTCCAATGCCCGGATGTTCCTCCCCTCACGGCCAATGATACGGCCCTTGATCTCGTCATTATCAATGTTGAAAACCGATACCGTGTTTTCGACCGATTGCTCCACGGCTGTGCGCTGAATGGTCTCGATCACGATCTTTTTTGCTTCCCGGTTCGCGGTTAGCTTGGCCTCGTCCACAATATCCTTGATGTGAGCCATGGCCTCATTGCGGGCTTCATCTTTGAGGGATTCGATCAGCTGTGCTTTGGCTTCTGATGCCGATATCCCCGAGATGGCTTCCAGTTGCTCGATCTGCTTTTTGGCTGCCTTTTCAATCTCCTGCTGTTTCTTGCTGACCAGCTCCAGTTGGGTGGTCAGGTTGGCCTTCATGGTCCCTACCTCCTTCTGTTTGCGCTGCATCTCTTCGAGCTTTTGGGAGAATAGTGTTTCTTTTTGCTTTAACCGGCTCTCTCCTTTTTGGATCAGGTTATTTTTTTCCTGTAAGATCTTTTCATGTTCTGCCTTCAGCTGTAAAAACTTCTCCTTGGCCTGCAGGATCTTGTCTTTTTTGATCATCTCAGCTTTTTCCTCTGATTCCCTCAGGATTCGTTCGCTTTTTTTCTCGACGGCTTTCCGCAACAGGGTGCTGGTGATAAGAAATCCTCCAAACAGCCCTGCCACAACCGCCAGTATGTAATATATAATCATGGCATTATGAATTAATTAATATGAATTGCGGACCTGTGTTTTGCACTGTGAAGTGGCTGGTCTTGTACAATAAAAAAACCCGCAAATTATCCAACCGTTTATGATAAACCCCATTGCGAAATGGTTAGGGGGGCCTGATTTTTCGAACTTCAATCGTCCTTATCTTTCAATAAGAATCCCGGTATTACCGGTCACCAAAGCCTGTTCTTCAAACCAAAGAGCCTCACTCCCTATTGGTTTAAGTGTTGAGTTTACATACTGACTTGAATAAATGCGGGTATCTCGTCGGTCCTTTTCAAAGAACGTTGTGTCCAGCCTTTAAAGTTTCGAAGTTAACACCTCATCCATTTCAGACAATTTTTCAGATATCATGGTTTCAGAAGCAAGCAGTTTTTGCTCTGCATGGATTGCTGCTGTTGTAAAATGCAAGGCAACCATCGCCAGTAGATCCTGGTTGTCGTTGAAGGCATAGATATCTGCATATTCTTTCATCAGTTCGTTTATCACCCTGGCCGCTTTCCTCACCATCTCCTCATCCCTGACATGTATCTTCAGGGGATAGGGCCGGTTGGCAAGTGATAAAGTGATTGATAGTTCTTCCATCATCAGTTCCGGTAAAGGAACATTTATTTATTTAAAAGACTGATACATTTGTCGATTTCCCGTACGAGCCCGCCAATTTTTTTTCTTGCCAAATCAATATCCGTGTTTTCCAGAGTTTGGGAAATGGTTAATTGATATAGCTTTTCTTCTAAAACGTGAATTTTATTTTCCTGTTGTGATATTAAATTTTTTAGTTCCTTTTGGGATTCCTTTAACTTGGCATTCTCAGCGTTCAGATGGTCCAGCGTATCTATTAACTTTCTGATTTTTAAATAAATATCGGAAAGTAATACATCCACTTCTTTCATGAAAGCGAAATTGCCGTAATGCAAAAGTAAATCTTTTCTTGATAAAAATCAAAATTTATCCTTCGGGCAGTAAAAAAATACCCCTTGTCAAGGGTCACAAAATGTCGCGAAACGGATTAACAGGTATAGGATCATTCGTATGACGGAAGAGTTTTTACATTACCTCTGGCGGTTTCAGTTGCTTAACGGCAGGCTGGTTTCCACGGCCGGCGAGGAAATCCTGGTCATCAGGCCGGGAGATCACAACACCGACGAAGGTCCTGATTTTTCAAATGCACGGATACGGATCGGATCCACGTTGTGGGCAGGTAATGTGGAAGTGCATGTCAGGTCGTCGGATTGGCAGCGACACGGGCACACAGAGAACATGCGTTATGACAACATCATCCTTCACGTTGTGGGTGAGGACGACCAGCCCGTCAGCAGGCTGAGCCGCGAAGTCATTCCCACGTTATGCGTCCGTGAGAATATCGACCTGTCGCTGATGGCTGTCTACGAGGAGTTGAAGCTGGCCCGGAGGTGGGTGCCATGTGAGAACCTGCTCCCGAAGGTGGACACGGTAAAGCAGCAGGGGATGCTCGACCGGATGATGGCGGAACGGATGCTGCGCAAGTCATCAGGGATCTCCCAGTTGCTGGAATCCAGTCAACACAGCTGGGAAGAGGTGACCTATATCCTGGTTGCAAGGAATTTTGGCGCCCGCGTCAATGCTCAGGTCTTTGAATGGCTTGCCCGATCATTACCCTACCGCATCATTCAGCGCTGCAGGGACCAGAAGTTACGGGTTGAGGCACTTCTTTTTGGCCAGGCAGGCATGCTTCATGATCATTTCGTTGACGAATACCCCCGGAAGCTCCGCCAGGAATATCAATTACTTCAGAAAAAATACAGCCTGGTGCCCTTACATTATGACCTGTGGAATTTTTTACGTCTCCGGCCCTCCTCGTTCCCAACACTCCGGATAGCCCAGCTGGCTGATCTGCTCTGCCGTCAGAGTGGTCTGTTCAGTCGGTTCTTGTCAGCGGAAGACATCGGGGAGGTGTTCTCTCTTTTGGAATGCCAGGCATCAGATTACTGGGATACCCATTATATTTTTGACCGTACGTCACGGAACAGAATAAAAAACCTTGGAACAGAAGCGATCGAGCTTGTGATCATCAATGCGGCCATTCCTCTTGTTTTTACCTATGGTCACTACATCGGTCGTCAGGAGCTGAAGGACAGGTCGATGGATCTGCTCCGGCAACTGCCCGGTGAAAAAAATATCATGATGCATAAATGGGCCGAACTGGGAATGGCCGTTTCCGACGCATGGAATACGCAGGCACTGATCGAGCTCAAGGAAAATTATTGCGACAGGAAGAAATGTTTGCATTGCGTCATCGGCAACACGATCCTGTCCTGATGTCTTTGTTTAGAACCAGACCAATGAGTTACAAGGATCCGATAAAAAACCACGTGACATTTTCAGTGAGGGAACAAAGGGGCATCTTCCTGCTTTCCGTCATCCTGATGCTGTTGATCCTTCTGAGGGTCGGGATGCCGTATCTTATGGCCAGGAGATCATACGATTTCTCTTCGTTTGAAAAACAGGCGCAACTGCTTGATGCCTTGATCACTGACAGCATTCCGGACGACAAGGCAGAGCGGCCTTCAAAAGAGTCCGGGCAGTTACGTTCTCCACGAAAGAAAATGATTTCAGGACCGGTCACGCCCGGCGCCAAGCAGGAAAGTACCGGCAAGCAGACCCGTATTGATCTGAATGCCGCGGATTCTCTTGCACTGGTCCGTCTGAGGGGGATTGGTCCAGTGCTCGCATCGCGCATCCTTAAATACAGGGAATCGTTGGGATGTTACACCGACGTGAACCAGTTGAAAGAGATCTACGGGATCGATACTCTCATGCTCGGAGAGGTCATCCCGTTGCTGTACGTGGATGGTACAACCATCCGCCGGATGAACCTGAACACTGCCTCTTTCAAGGAATTGCTGCGCCATCCTTACCTGGAGTATGACGATGTAAAGCGGATCGTTAACTACCGCGACAAACATCATCCCATTGATTCGCTGGATGTCTTGTTCAGTATTGAAGGGCTGCCACCTGAGCTGGTCAGCCGGATCCTGCCCTATCTTACGACCGGATTATGATCCAGAGTGGCCCACAGGCGTTTACCATTGTCAGGTGTTTGAATTCTTCGTTATCTTTACCCCCACGAATGATCCTTTACCAAGAGCATTGAATGATGAGCAATGTAACGCGTGTCTTCAGAAAACTGCCTTCCACCTACTGGTGGGCCAATGTGATGGAATTGTTTGAACGCTGGGCCTGGTACGGTATGTTCATGGTACTGGCGCTCTACCTTACAGGATCCAAAGAAACAGGTGCCCTTGGATTTACGCAGGTCCAGAAAGGACTTCTAATGGGTACGGTAGTGATGAGCCTTTATTTTTTGCCAGTCATAACCGGTGCCCTTGCCGACAAGTTCGGGTTCAGGAAGGTGCTGATCGCTGCTTACCTGATCCTTACCACAGGCTATTACCTGATGGGCCAGTTCACTTCCTACACGATGATGTTCATCGTATTTTTTTATGTCGGGCTGGGGGCAGGCCTATTTAAGCCTGTCATACAGGCAACGGTGGCCAAGACCACCGATGCAGAAACCTCTTCCATCGGATTCGGGATCTTTTACATGATGGTGAACATTGGAGCTTTCCTCGGCCCGCTGGTTTCATCTGACCTTCGGCTCGCCAGCTGGAAATATGTATTCTACATGTCGGCCGGGGTGATCCTGATCAACCTGCTGATCGTCCTTTTTCTGTATAAAGAGCCCGCCAGGGAAAAGAACACTGACCCGCTGGGCAAATCATTGCTCCTCGTCATGAAAAATATCGGATCAGCCCTTTCGGATTTCAGGTTCGTCGTATTCCTTCTGATCATCATCGGATTCTGGTCGATGTACAACCAGCTTTTTTATACCCTGCCCGTATTCATCGAGCAATGGGTCGACACCACGATAGTCTACAAGGCGATTGCCTCCTTCTCACCGGGGCTGGCACAGGCTTTTGGGACGCCCATGGGCACCATCGCGCCAGAGCGTCTGACGAACATGGATGCTTTCTATATCATCCTCTTTCAGATACTGGTCTCTTCCTTTGTCATGCGGTTCAGGCCACTCAACGCGATGATGGGTGGGATCCTGGTGTGTTCCATCGGCATTGGCCTTTGGTTCATCACTCAGAACGGCCTCTATCTGTTTATTTCCCTTTTGATCTTTGGTCTGGGTGAGATGGCCAGTTCCCCGAAGATATCGGAATACATCGGGCGGATAGCGCCGAAGGATAAAGTGGCGCTTTACATGGGCTGTTCGTTCATTCCCCTGGCGGGAGGCAATTTCATCGCCGGATTGCTGTCCGGCGGCGTCTATACAGCCATGTCGGATAAGATCAACCTTCTGAAGACAGAGGTGGCGGCACGGGGGCTGACCATACCTGATATTTCCGATTCCTTCACACAGAATGATTACCTGAATCGGGCATCAGAGCTGATAGGGATGGATCAGTACACCCTGACGAACTACCTCTGGAACACCTACCATCCTTCCCGGATATGGATGGTCTTCTCCGGCATCGGCGTGGCAACGGCAGTGACTCTTTTCCTGTATGACCGGCTGTGGCTGAGGAAGAAATAACTACCGGAACATCATTCTTTATACGTATATTTTATCCTGAATCCCGGAGGTTCGGTGCTGTCCGGGTTGTTTTTATCCCTCTCCCCATCCTTATTTTCTTCTTCTTCCTCTTCTTCTTCCAGTTCCCATTCATATATTTTTCTCTGCGGGCCCAGCTTTCGGAAATAGATGGCCAGGATGAGGCCTGCGACCATCCCCAGAAGGTGGGACTCCCATGAAATTTTCTTTTCGGGGATGAAATTGGGGAATATACCCCAGACCATACTGCCATAGAGAAAAACGATCAGCAGCGACAGGGCCATCAATTTCCCGTCGCGGCGTATCATTCCGCTGAAGAACAGGAAGGAAGCCAGCCCGTAGATCAGCCCGCTGGCTCCGATGTGATAGGCATCGCGTGCGCCGAACCACACCCAGATACCCGGTACAAGGTACAACAGGACAATCACTTTCCAGGCAATTTCGCGGTAAAAATGAACGATGGCCGTACCCAGGACAAGAAGCGGTATGGTGTTGGCTGCCAGGTGTCTGACGTCACCGTGGATCAGCGGGGAGAGCAGGATTCCCGGAAGTCCTTCGGGCCGGCGGGGGTATATGCCCAGGAAGCCAAGATCGATCTGAAAAATCAACTCGGCTCCCTTGATCATCCATAAGGTAATGACAAAAAGCAGCGGGATGATGATACTATGGAGCAGTCTTTGGCGTTCGATGCTCATGTTAAAGTATGTTAAAACCAACCTTCTCCGAAATCAAAAATAGTTTAATTTGTTTTAAGTTTGTGGTTCTACAAGTCTTAATTTTGTAATCGATAAACCAGAAATCAGCTCATCATGCGCTCAGTTTTAAAAAAAATAAACTTCTTATCGGGGCTTCCGGCAGTTCATATAGTGCTTATTATCATGATCCCTTTTTTTGTATATGCGCAGGCGGTTGATCCCAGGGAGACCATCCAGAAATTTTCTGCCACCATGCAGATCATTGATTATTTCTATGTGGACACTGTTGACCAGCCTGAACTTGTTGAGACGGCGATCATTGAAATGCTGAAGGAGCTGGATCCCCATTCCGTTTATATTTCAAAGGAGGATGTCAAAAAAGCGGACGAGCCTCTTGTCGGTAAATTTGAAGGAATTGGAATACAGTTTCAGATTTTCAAGGATACCATCCTGGTGATCGCTCCTGTTCCCGGGGGGCCATCGGAGAAGCTGGGGATCATGGCGGGCGACAAGATCGTAAAGATCAACGGGGAAGATGCGACCGGTAAAGAAGTGACCAACGAGTATGTTCAGAGCAAACTGAGAGGAGAAAAGGGGACCCGGGTGGATGTATCCATATTCCGTAAAGGTAAATCTGAATTGCTTGATTTTACAATCATCCGGGACCAGATTCCTGTCAACAGCCTGGATGCCGCTTTCATGGCTTCACCGGAAATCGGGTATATCAAGCTTAATCGTTTTTCAAAGACCACCATGGTTGAATTTTATAAGGCTATGGACACATTAAGGAACCAGGGGATGAGCAAGCTTATCCTGGATCTGCGGTATAATTCGGGAGGTTATCTGGAAACAGCGCACGATCTGGCGGATGAGTTCCTTGGCAAGGGAAAGATGATTGTGTATACGGAAGGAATAAAAAGCCCCAAAACTGATTTCATTGCCACTGAGAAGGGAGTTTTTGAGAAGGGACAGCTGATCGTTCTGATCAATGAAGGATCCGCATCGGCCAGTGAGATCGTCGCTGGTGCCGTACAGGATTGGGACAGGGGCATCATTGTCGGCCGTCGCTCTTTTGGCAAAGGGCTCGTTCAAAAACCGTTCCGCCTACCGGATGAATCCGTCATTCGCCTTACAACAGCCAAGTATTTTACACCCACGGGACGCTGTATCCAGAAACCATATGAAGGTGGTCTTGAAGAATATCAGAAGGATTTCCAGCGTCGTATCGAAAATGGAGAGCTAATCCACGCTGATAGCATCCATTTTCCTGACTCACTGAAATATTACACACCCGCAAACCGGATCGTCTACGGAGGTGGAGGAATTATGCCGGATGTTTTTATACCTTTCGATTCAACCGTCTATTCTGATTACTACACAGACCTGAGACGCAATAACCTGTTCAACATTTTCACGCTCCAATACCTGGATGACCATAGAACAGAATTACAGAGGTCCTATAAAACCATTAAGGACTTTAATCTTAATTTCGTTAAGGATGAGAAATTCCTGAAATCATTTACTGATTATGCTGAAAGAGAAAATGTTAAATATGATCAAAAGGGGTACGAGAATTCTGAGGATCAGATTTTTTATGCCCTTAAAGCACTTATTGCACGAAATTTGTTTGATTACAGCGCCTATTTTGAAGTGATCAGCGTCATTGATGATGACTTCTTGGAGGCAGTAAAGATACTGGAAGATGGAACGATGTTCAAAAAATTAAGCATCAATTATTAGAATCTTCGTTGTGAATTTATATATTTGCCAGGTTTTTTTAGTGGAACAATAACATTTAAATCCAATAAAAATGAAAAAAGTAGTTCTTACAAGTGTACTTCTTTTCTTGATGATCTTTGGTGTTCGTGCACAAAACGTGGTTGCTTCGGCTGTCGTTGATACTGCCAGCGTGCCGGAAATTTCTTTCGACAAACTTGTCCATGATTACGGAACGATCGAACTCAACGGTAACGGTAATTGCCAGTTCACATTCACCAATACGGGGAAGGAGCCCCTGGTGCTTACCAATGTCAGATCCTCCTGTGGTTGTACAGTACCTTCCTGGCCTAAGGAACCGATCCTTCCCGGAAAGAGCGGAGTCATAGATGTGAAATATAACACCAGCCGGGCGGGAGTCATTAACAAAAGTGTAGTCGTCACATCCAATGCGAAAACTGCCACCGTGACGCTGCAGATCAAGGGTGAAGTGAAAGCTCCTCCAAAGCAGATGATTCCTGAAAAGAATGTTGACCAGGGGTCCACCCCTTCGTCCAAATAAACTCTTATAACGGGTAATAAAAAGCCTGGCAGCGACATTTGCCAGGTTTTTTTATTTCCTTTCTAAATAACGATTCTTATATTACGCGTATTAGATATTTTTACCTTTGCCAGAGAACCACTAATTGTATTGTAATGCCATCAGTTTCGACAAAAGGGCGGAGCATGCCGGCCTCGCCGATCCGAAAATTAGTACCTTATTCCGACAAGGCCAAGAAAAGAGGGATTCGCGTATACCACCTGAACATTGGCCAGCCGGATATTGAAACCCCTGACATTGCGATGGACGCAGTCAGGAACTTCAAGCCCAGGGTTGTTGAATACAGTCATTCAGCGGGGATTTTATCGTACAGGGAAAAACTGACCACTTATTATAAAAAATATGACATACACATCACGCCCGAAGAGATCCTGACCTGCACCGGTGGCTCTGAAGCCATATTGTTTGCGATGGGATCCTGTATGGACGTAGGCGATGAGGTCATCATCCCCGAGCCTTTCTATGCCAACTACAACGGTTTTGCCATCAATGCCGATGTTGTTGTCAGGCCGATCCCTTCCGTGATCGACAACGGATTCTCCCTGCCGCCTATTGCGGAGTTCGAGAAGGCGATCACGCCGAAGACGAAAGCCATTATGATCTGCAATCCGAACAATCCAACCGGGTATTTATATTCCAGGGAAGAGCTGGAGACGTTACGGGATATCGTCCTGAAGCATGATCTTTTCCTTTTCTCCGACGAGGTATACCGTGAATTTTGCTATGACGGTGCCGTCCATGCTTCGGTCATGCACCTGAAGGGACTGGATCAGAACATCGTGCTGCTTGATTCCGTTTCGAAGCGTTACAGTGCCTGCGGAATAAGGATCGGTGCGCTGATATCGAAAAACAAGGAAGTAATGCAGACGGCACTGAAATTTGCCCAGGCGCGGCTGAGCCCTCCCACTTTCGGCCAGGTGGCTGCTGAAGCAGCCATTGATGTTCCGGAGTCCTACTTTCAGGGAGTGCTTAAAGAGTATACTTCCAGAAGGGATGTGGTGGTGGATTCCATCAACCGGATGCCCGGAGCATTCTGTCCGGTGCCCAAGGGTGCCTTTTATGCGGTTGCCCGGCTACCCATCGACGATTCGGACAAATTCTGCCAGTGGCTTCTGGAAGAGTTCAATCACGAAGGAAAGACCGTCATGCTGGCTCCAGCGACTGGATTCTATGCCACCAAAGGGAGGGGCCTCGACGAGGTCAGGATCAGTTATGTGCTGAAGGTGGAGGACCTTCGGTCGGCGATGAAGTGCCTGGAAGAGGCTTTAAACGTATACCCGGGAAGAAGATAGGGAAATCTCAAAAATTAAAATAGTATTTCTGCACCGCTCCTCAACGAGTCCACCACCATCACCCGGCAGCATTACAAGATCCTGATCATGAGCTGGGCTGGGTGGGTCTTCGACTTTTATGACCTGATCCTTTTCACGTTCCTTTTGATCCCCATATCCCAGGAATATGGCTTCAGCGACCTGCAGATGTCGTATGTCCTGGGATCCACGCTGGCTGCCACGGCTATCGGCGGCGTGATTTTCGGGATGCTTTCCGATCGTTTCGGACGAAAGGCTGTGCTCCAATGGACGATCCTTACCTACAGCATCGGAACCTTTTTTTCCGGCCTTGCAGGGAATTTCTGGTTTCTGATGGTTTTCAGGGTGATCACCGGTTTGGGCGTCGGTGGAGAGTGGGCCACAGGGCAGACGTTTGTTGGGGAGACATTTCCGGCAAAGGTTCGCGGTCGGTATTGCGCCTATATGCAGACCGGAGCGCCCCTGGGCATTGCCCTTGCCTCTGTGGTAGGCGGCCTTTTATCGCCTGTCATCGGCTGGAGAGTCTGTTTTTTCATTTCCATCGTCCCCGCCCTGATGGTGGTATATATCCGCAAAAGCCTCCCGGAATCCGATCTGTGGCTACAAAGGAAAGCGATGCAGAAACAGGAAGCCGGATCAGGCGAACGTATCCAGCCTGTTTCTCAAAACAAGTTCATCGCCCTGTTTTCCAGGCCATACCGCAAGTATTTTTTGCTGGCGCTGGTGCTGGCCATCTTTGACATGTCGGCCTACTGGCTCACCTATTCCTGGATGCCGGGCTACCTGCACAACGAGCGCAGTTTCACCCTGACAAAATCTGCACTCTGGATACTGGTGACACAGACCGGAGGATTCCTGGGATATTTCTTTTTTGGATATATGGCGGATCGACTTGGCAGAAGGCCAGCTTATACCATCTATTCATGCATCATGGCCGTTGGCCTGCTGATGATTACCGTTTTCTGGGATCATGTCGTGATGTATCCTCTGATCATCTTAAGTTTTATGTTCCTGGTAGGATTCGGGACCGGGATGTTTGGTGGATACGGATCGTTGTTCTCGGAGCTTTTCCCCACTTCCATCCGGAGTACGGCCATGGGATCGGCATTCAATCTGGCCAGGGGCATCCAGTTCTTTACTCCTGTAGCCATCTCACTGATCGCCACGCGTTATGGACTGGGGGGAGGGATTTCCCTGGCCGTTGTGTTTGCCTTGCTCACCGGAATCTGGGTATGGACTTTTCCGGAAACAAAAGGCAGGAAATTATACGCCGACGGATTCGGCTAAAAGGGAGTCACCAATCCTGCTCATCATTATCGGTGTATGAATCCGGTTCCGGCCGCTTCTTCGCCCGCATGGCCCTGATAAGGAAATATAGCATGATGGCAGTGATCGTTACCTGGGCCAGGATCATAAAGATAAGTGCTGAAGTATTCATGAGGTGGTTATTTTTACATGATGACGGGCATGTTTCTTTCTTCGCCGTGATGCTTTAAAAACGATAAATGCCGAGAATGCGAAGAACGACAAAAGCAATGCGCGGGCTAAATCGAGATAAAAGACCCGGTTGAATATCCGGCCGGTATAAAGTATATCGCCTGCCTGCAGATGGTCTCCGGCTTTCACCATCGGCACATTGCCCTTGCGGAGGCCATAGGTCACACTGGTTTTATGATCGGGTGATTCAACCAGTATGAAAGGCTTTTCGTTAACCATGTATACTGAATCGACTATACATACCGATTCAGCGTAAAATTCGCGGGCAAACCAAGAGGAGTTGGGTCCGATATCCTTATGGGTCAGCTGGCCGATGATGCTTTCTTTATGCAGCGGCCAGCTGGTGAGGGATACTTTTGTCCATTCATCGGCGGCAGGCCTGATCAGGGATCCGAAGAAAACGATGATGAGGATAAAGGGGGTGATCCACTTGATGATGAATTTATAGATGGCCGGCACCCGAATATCTGCACCTGTGGTGATCTCCCTCCAGCCCTTTTTTATGCCAAACACCCAGGAGAACATGATCATTTCCAGCATAGCGAACACCACAAGGGAAACGGTGCCCGCCCAGTAATCGTATTCGTCGAGTACGCCCTGCTGAAAAAAGAATACCGTTGGCAATCCAAGGAAGGTGACGGCCCCGCCGAAGATTAGCGCGGCGTTTTTCCGCGACCAGTTGAATTCATCCATCATAAATGACAGGATGGGGGTTCCCATGGCCAGTGAGCTGGTGATCCCGGCAAAGAAGAGCAGCCCGAAGAAGGCGATTCCTGCCATGGCAGCCAGGGCAGGCCCCCATTGCTGAAACAGGAAAGGCATGGTGCGGAATCCGAGCCCAAGTCCCCCGAGCCCGGTCAGTTCAATCACCCTGTCGATGCCCAGGTACCCAATGGAGATGGGGATGATGACCGAGGCGCCAAGGACCACCTCCACAAACTCATTCATCCAGCCTGCCGACATCGCGTTGAGGGCAATATCGTCCTTCTTTTTAACGTAGGATGCAAAGCATTGCACCGAACCCTGACCCAGGGATAAGGTGAAAAAAATCTGACCTGCGGCAGCAAGCCAGACTTTTGGATTGAGCAACGAGTCATAATGGGGAGTCCAGAGAAAGTTCAGTCCCACCCAGCCGCTGTTCACAGCGTTTTCATGACCTGCCCTGAGGGTGATCCCCTTTATAGCCAGGAAGATAGCAAAGAAGACCAGTAAGGGCATGCCAATCTTAGCCATTTTTTCAACCCCTCCGCTCAGACCGCGGCTAAGCACCCAGGTATTGAGTGCCATGCAGAGCAGGAAAAAAATGATGGCCTCATAGGGCAATCCTGTCGTGGTAGTGGAAAGATCGAGGTAATTGGAAAAGAAACCTGCCACTTCATGCTGGCTCAGTCCACGAAAGGATCCCATGGCGGAATGCATTGTATAGGAGAGTGTCCAGCTTTCAATATAACAGTAATAGGCTGCAATTGCGATGTTTGAGAATATTCCGAATACGCCGATGTATTTCCATAATGAAGATTGACCCATCCTTTCCATGGTGAATGGGGTTGTATGGTGACCGTACCTTCCGCCGTACCTTCCTATCGCCCATTCGACAAAGAGCAGGGGTATCCCGAGCAGCAGGAAGCATACCAGGTAGGGGATGATGAAAGCTCCACCTCCATTCTGGATCGCCTGAACGGGAAATCGCAGAAAATTCCCAAGACCGACCGCATTGCCGGACATAGCCAGAATAAGTCCGATCCTGGAGCCCCAGGCTTCTTTGTTTGTACTCATTACTTAAGGGATTTGAAGATCATCTGCCCGACTGAAAAATCTACCTTTAAAGGTAAACAGAATTGCAAAATTTCCTAATGAGGAAAGCTAAAAAAATACATACTTTTGCTTCTCATGGAGGATACATCACCTATTCCCAGGATACCTGAAAACGACCGCAGGCGCGTTGTGATCGCCGGAGGAGGGTTTGCCGGGCTCAAGCTGGCGATGCTTCTACCGGCGGAATATTTTCAGGTTATCCTCCTTGACAGGAACAATTATCATCAGTTCCAACCCCTGTTTTACCAGGTCGCCACGGCGGGATTGGAACCCAGTTCCATATCATTTCCTCTGAGAAAGATCTTTCAGAAGAAAAAGCATATCCATTTCCGCGTTGCTGAGATCATAGGCGTTGATCCCATTGCTGACAGGATCATCACAAGCATCGGTACCCTTGATTATGATTTTCTGGTCCTTGCCATGGGAGCTGATACCAATTTTTTCGGCATGGAGGATATTGCCAGGAATGCCATCCCGATGAAATCAACCTCCGAGGCTTTGTATATACGTAACACGATCTTGCAGAATTATGAAAAGGCACTCAGTACCCGGGATGAAAATGAGGCTGCAACGCTGATGAACATCGTGGTGGTGGGGGGAGGACCGACGGGTGTTGAGCTGGCCGGCGCGCTGGCGGAAATGAAAAAATATGTTCTGCCAAAGGATTATCCTGAGCTCGACTTCAGCAAGATGAAGGTCTATCTTTTTGAAGCGAACCAGGTCCTGTTAAAAGGTATGAGCCTGCAGTCTTCCTCCATGGCAAAGCGGTACCTTGAGCACTTAGGTGTTCATGTCCGATTGAATTCCCATGTAAAGAGTTTTGACGGGAATACGGTTACGTTAAGAGAAGGGCTTGAATTTCAAACCCGTACGTTGTTATGGGCGGCGGGCATCCTTGCCAACCCCGTTGAAGGATTTCCCCCGGAGACCTATGGCCGTGGCGGGCGGCTGAGGGTGGATGAATACAACCGCGTCGCCCGATGTGATCGTATCTTTGCCATCGGCGATATGGCGGTCATGGTTACGGAACGCTATCCAACAGGGCACCCCCAGGTGGCCCAGGTGGCGATCCAGCAGGCAAAGTTGCTTGGAGGCAACCTGATGAACCTGGTCAGATCAAAGCCTCTGAGGGGATTTAATTACAAGGACAAAGGATCGCTGGCGACCATCGGGAGGAATATGGCGGTAGCTGACCTGCCCAGGATTCGGCTGCATGGATTCGTGGCCTGGTTTGTCTGGATCTTTGTGCATTTGATGGCCATACTCGGACAAAAGAACAAGCTTTTCATTTTTATCAACTGGTTCTGGAACTACTGGACCTATGACCAGTCGCTTCGTTTGATTCTCCGGCAGGAGAAGAAAAGCAAATATTAAAACAACCTGATGAAAGAGACCGGGAAGTTCAAAAAGTCGTTGAATCTGTTCGATTCAGCTGCGCTTATCATGGGTTCGATGATTGGCTCCGGCATCTTCATCGTCAGTGCCGATATTGCGCGGAACGTAGGAGCTCCGGGGTGGATGCTGGTGGTTTGGGGCATCACCGCAGTGATGACGGTAATGGCGGCACTGAGTTACAGGGAGTTGGCCAGCATGATGCCGCATGCCGGCGGAATCTATGTTTATCTGAGGGAAGCGTACTCTCCTTTATTTGGATTTTTATACGGCTGGACGCTTTTCCTGGTCATCCAGTGCGGTACGATCGCTGCAGTGGCCATGGCCTTTTCGAAGTACCTGGGAGTCATGCTGCCGTGGATCGCAGACAAAAACATCCTGTTTTCTGCCGGGCCGCTTCATTTCAACACGACACAGCTAGTTTCCATCCTGCTGATCCTGCTTTTGACCTGGATCAACACCCGGGGCATCGAGGGAGGAAAGTACATACAGAACCTGTTCACCTATTCCAAGATACTTATCCTGCTCATATTCATTGTCATTGGCATCTATGCGGCTAGCCGGACCCATTTTTCGGTCTTTGAGAACATGGATTTCTGGAGTGCATCGCAGGTCGTTGATACGGAGAAAGGAACCCAGGTACCGATATCAGGCAGTACGTTGTTCATTGCCATTGCCATCGCCATGGTAGGCTCCCTGTTTGCGGTGGATGCCTGGTACAACATCACGTATACTTCCGACGAGGTGATCAATCCGAAGAAGACCATACCCAGAAGCCTGTTTCTGGGGACACTGGCCGTTTGCATCCTCTATTTCCTTGTCAACATGGTGTATGTGATCGCTCTTCCCATGCTGGGAACGCCTGAAGGGGCCACGGTCATGGAAAGGGGGATCCAGTTCGCCACGTCCGACCGCGTGGCCACGGCTGCCATTTATGAGATCTTCGGATCCACGGCGGAGATCCTGATGGCCATTGTGGTGGTCATTTCCACGTTTGGATGCAATAACGGCATTGTGCTCTCCGGTGCGCGCGTTTTTTATGCGATGGCCCAGGATGGATTGTTCTTTAAGAAGATCGGCCGTCTGAACAAGAAAGGAGTGCCCGCTTTTTCTTTGGGCCTTCAGGCCATTTGGAGCATCCTTCTGTGTCTGAGCGGAACGTACAACGATTTGCTGGATTATGTCATCTTTGCCGGGCTGTTCTTTTTCATCCTGACAATCGCATCGATCTTTGTCTTCCGGAAAAAATGGCCTGAAGCGGAACGCCCTTACCGTGCCTTTGCCTATCCTGTATTTCCGATCCTGTATATCCTGGCCTGTATGGTCATTATCATCGTCCTTCTCATCCATAAACCCGCTTATACCTGGCCGGGGCTCATCATCCTGATCTCGGGGGTACCGGTGTACTATTTATGGAGGTGGGTGGCGGCGAGGAAAGGAGGGGGATTCAATAGCGATTACCCATTACCCAGATAGAGGTAGAGAGCCAGGTAGAAAGCGAGATCAGAAAGGAGGGATGATTTCGGATTTTTCTTATATCCTTTCAAATATCTAGTTGATCCTTAACAATTCACTTTTCCGGGATTCCAGTTGAAAGTCAAGTCTTCCGGAATGACGAAAAATAATTTCCGGATAATTTTTAAAAAGACAAAAATAATTTCCTTCTTCTTCATTGCCA
>JAQUQD010000027.1 GCA_028716265.1 Bacteroidales bacterium
TTTTTACAAACGGTTCATCAATCCCGGGGCAAGCGAACGAAAACTGGTATTGCTGGGAAGAATCTCCACCCTACTGCTGACAGCGGCCGCTCTATTATTCGCCCTTTTGTTGAGCAATGCAATGCAGGCATTCAACATCGTACTGCAGATCGGGGCAGGCACGGGGCTAATCTTCATACTGCGGTGGTTCTGGTGGAGGATCAATGCCTACAGTGAGATCACAGCCATGATCGTTTCATTCGTCGTGGCCCTCTATTTCCAGTTTCTACACCCTCTGACAGGATTGCCCGGTATCAGCACCGGTCTCCAGCTGGTAACCGGTGTTGCGGTCACTACCATCGCCTGGATCAGAATTACCTATCTTACTCCCCAGGTGGATAAAGTCACCCTGCGGCGGTTTTACCGGTCTGTCAGGCCGGGAGGACCGGGATGGAAACGCGTGGTGCTGCAGGCTGCGGAGGATAGTGATCCCGTTGAACCGGCGGTTCCGGTGAAATGGAATGTACCGGCCGGCATCCTGGCCATGGTCGTGGGATGCATCTTTATCTTCAGCCTGTTGTTCGCTACAGGAAACTGGATCTATTCGAATCATTTGCTGGCTGGAATCCTGACACTGGTGTCTGTGTCATCAGGGTATGTCTTATTCAGGCTGACCTGGAGAAAGATCGCATGAATCAGTCTGGTGGTTGTTATCATGGATTTATCATGATAACCGCTGCTCTGCTGAAGCACTAAATAATGTAAATCACCCCGGGTAATTTTTATAATTTTGACAGTTTATTGAATGAATTTATGAAACCAATCCTTCTGATCATGGCTGCCGGGATAGGCAGCCGCTATGGAAACCTGAAACAGATCGACCGAATCGGGCCATCAGGGGAGACGATCCTCGACTACTCCGTCTTTGATGCCCTCAGGTCCGGATTTAAGCGTGTCGTCTTCATTATCAGGAAAGACATAGAGAAGGATTTCAGGGAGGTCATCTTTGACCGGCTGGAAAAGAAAATTCCTGTCAGCTACATCTTTCAGGAACTGGAGGACATTCCTGCCGGTTTCACGTATCCATCCCAACGCCTAAAACCCTGGGGTACAGGCCACGCGGTATGGACTGCACGGCATCATATCCATTCCCCCTTCTGCGCCATCAACGCCGATGACTTCTATGGCCTGGAATCCTTTCAAAACGCTGTCCTGTTTTTTGAACAACAAGAAAATCAGGAAGCGTATTGCCTGATGGGATATCTGGTGAGGAACACTCTTTCCGAACATGGATCCGTCACACGGGGTGTGTGTCAGGTTGACCATGACGATTACCTGATTGGGATCGAGGAACGGTTTCATATCCTGAAAACCAAAAAGGGAATCATTTACAGGGAGAATGAGCAGGATTATCCTCTCGACGAAAACACTATTGTTTCGATGAATATGTGGGGATTTACTCCAAGCCTGTTTGACTTCCTTGACCGGGGATTCAGAGAATTTTTGCAGGAAAATGCCTCGCTGCCAAAGGCCGAATTTCTCTTACCTTCTGTCATCAACGACCTGCTCCAGCGTCATTTGATAAGGGCTAAGATACTGAAAACTAATGCTATATGGTTTGGGCTTACCTATCATGAAGACAGACAAAAAGTCATCGATACAATCAGGAACCTGGTCAGCCAGGGGCTCTATCCAGCATCCTTATGGGATTGAGCGGGAAGGATATACTGTCCGTTTTTCAACATTACGCCTGTAAAGGAACGTATAACGGACACAGTCGTTACGGATCCGGTCACATTCATGAAACATGGCTGGTGAAGACCATTGAATCCGATGCACCGGATTATATCCTTCAAAGGATCAATAGTGATATTTTCAGGAATATTCCTGCCCTGATGGAGAGCATCCGGCTGGTGACGGCCCATCTGGCGGAAAAAGGAAGCCCGTCGCTGCAGCTGGTCACGACAACCGGCCACCAGACTTATTATGTGGATGATCTGGGGGAAAGCTGGCGGTTGTTTGTCTATATCCCTGATAGCTTAATCCTTGATCATACCGATGATCCAGGCCGGGCATCTGAAGCAGGGAAAGCGGTTGGAAATTTTCAGTACCTGCTGTCCGATCTGAAAGCAAATTTACACGAAACCCTTCCGGGATTCCACGATGTGGAATTCAGGATGGAGCAGTTCAGGAAAGCCTGCCGGGAAGACCCTGCTGGCCGTTGCTTACCGGTTCAGGTGGAACGGGATCGTGTTGAGGAATTGTATCAGGCTCTGGCTCCTTTCAGGGAGGTGATTGCCCTTCGCAGGTTTCCGTTGCGTGTGATCCATAACGATACGAAACTGAACAATATTCTTTTCGACCGGCAGGGGAAGGCCATTTGCATGATTGACCTGGATACGGTCATGCCGGGTTATGTTCATTATGATGTTGGTGATGCCTTGCGGATCATGTCTAACACAGCGACGGAGGATGATCGGAACCTGTCGCGCGTCGGGCTGGACTTCCGGATACTGGAAGCATTTCTGAAGGGTTATCTGGGAGAGGCCGTGAAATTCATAACCCCGGAAGAAAGAGCGTGGCTGCCCATGGCCCCTTTGTACATGACATTCATCATCGGACTGCGGTTCCTGACCGACCACATCCAGGGTGACCGTTATTTTCACATCCGCCGTGAAGGCCACAATCTGGACCGTGCCAGGGTGCAATTTGCATTCGCCGGAGAACTGTTGAAACAACAGGAGCAAATCTACCGGTGCCTGGCGAGGATCGAATCGATGCTATAACCTAAAACAAGAATCCTTTCCCCGTGTAATCCGGACCGAATCATTTATCCAGGGGATTCAGCAATAATGCGTTGAACAGCAGTTTGTACGTCCCTTGTGTCGAAGCCCTGAACTGAGGATTGAATCCAAAAAGCACCAGCTGTCCTTTTCCCTTTTTTAACCAGATCATCACTGCCTGATTGGCCAGTTTTTCTTCATTCTCGCAGTATCCGCTCATTAGCACGTCCTTTTCTGCATAAGTGGCGATCACACGGCGGTCCATGTCAAAGATGGGGATCTGGGTAGCAAACACGGGAGTTCCGCGTGTAAAGACACCAATTTGGGAAGGCATTCCGGCAGTCAGGGGATGATCTTTTATTAGATTCACTTTCAGCAAAGATCCAGGACAATAGACTTTCTGATCTTTTAACGTGGATGAAATGTCCCTGAAGGGCAACTTAAAATCTTCTTTTTGGGTATCATTCCGTTTTATGATGAGTGGTCCTGCAAACAGTTCGGTTGACTCCCCCCAGGAAACAAGGATCCCTCCATTGTCAAGGAATGTCATCAGTTTTTCCATCCCTTGGTCACCCATCCCTTTTGTAAACTCAGGAGGATAACTGGTTGGAAAGTACTCATCACCCATTTTATATTTTCCCGACATCAGGATGGATTTATCTTCACCGGGAAACACGATGACATCGTAATCTTTGGCAAGGTCTGCCGTTCCGAAATCGCCCGGCCGGATCACCTGAAAAGGAATATGGTACTGGTCGAAGATCAACCGGGTCCAGCCAGCGTCTGCATCATGAAACCAGGATTCCACGAGCCCGATCCGCGGCACGTGGAACGGTTCAACCGGAAGGGTGGTCGTTTCAGAAATATAAATGGGATCAGTACTGCATTCTTTAAGGACCTGGCTGACATTATTTCCCGCATGTATGACAAATCCACCGGGTGAATAGACTGATCCTTCCGTCACGGCAGAGGCCGTCAGCCGTTCGACCTTTAATCCCAGGCTGTAGGCCAAAAACGCCAGGGCATAACTTTCATTCTGTTCGACAGAGAGGATGATTTTATCAAAGGATGCAGGGGAAGACCCTTTCAGGTTAAAATCAGCAGAAATGGGCTCAAGTGCTTCATAAAGAACTTCCTGGGGGTAGTTCACCTCAACCGCGTTTATTCCCCGCTGAAGGGGGAGTGACCAGGAGGTGATGTCGTATGGCTTTATGATCTCGCCATCCGGAGAATAATGCCGCACGGGGTAATCCTGTCGTTCCATGATCTCCTTGATGAAAGGGCGGAAAGCCTGCGACAGGGATATGACCACATCCCCTTTATTGTACAGGGAGTTCTGCACTTCCATGTCACGGGTTAGCTGACAGACAGAGATGTTATGCTCCCTCAGCAGGTTCACCAGCCTGACCAGTTCCCCCTGATCGTGCTGCTGCAGGGGGATGATATAGAAATATGGTGCCTGTGTCTTCCCTTTTTCCACCTCGCTGCAGCACAATTCATTTCTGAATTTCAGGATGCTCTTGTCATAGCAGGATGCCGTTTTCAGGATCGAGAAAGTGGATGAGATCTCGTAGCTGACCAGGTCGCTCAGGCGCCACCATCCTCCGGGCCAAACTTCAGGCATGTTGATGCTCTTTTTATACTCGGACAAACCTTTTCCATATACCCTGAGTTCACCGGGTTCAATATAGACCGGGGAGGCAATTTGAACACCGGCACCTTCGGTCAGAAATGATATGACATTTTTCCATTTGCACGTCTCGGTCGATCCCGGCCAGTAGTCATCGAACATGAACCGCTGTGCGATCCCTTTCAGACCGTCGGCGGTCATGTCATTGATCATATTGGAGCCAAAAACGCCCACCCAGTTCCATATACCTGCATCGATGTTTTCTGCAATGGGATCATGAGGTGGTGGTACGAAATATCGTACTCCGGTTGGCCCCATCTGGTGTTTATCTACCATTACCTGCGGGAACCAGTCGTGTGAATAAATGGAGGAAACAGCCCTGGTATCGCTCAGGCTGAGGGTGATGAAATCACGGTTATTGTCGTGCCCCGCGTACTTATGGTACACTCCGGGCATGGTGCTGCCCTCATACTTTGTTCCTCTGTATTTCATATAATGTTCCACCATCATATCCATTCCATCCGGATTATGAGTGGGAACCATCATCCAAACGACCCGGTCAAGCCATTCCAGTTTTTGGGGATCTCCGGTAGTGACAAGATCATACGCTATGAGCGGGGCAGCCTGTGCAGGAGCCACTTCGTTCGAGTGCAATGACAGGGTAGTCAGGACGAATACCTTGCCTGTCGTGATCATGGATTCCAGCTCGCTGGCCGGGATGTCCGGATCCATCGCCAGCCGGCGGTTGATCTCCCTGAGCCGTTCCAGGTCACGTATATTTTCAGCCGATGATATGAAAGCGACGTACATTTGTCTTAGCATCGGCGACAGGCCTATTTCTACCAGTTTCAACCGGTCGCTGCCGGAGTCGAGTACCTTGAGATAATCGATGAGTTTCTCATAGTTGAACAGTTCCCGGTCGGTGCCCGGTTGAAAACCGAAAAAGTCGGCCGGCGGTACAACGGTAGAGGTAACAGCATTCTGAGCATATATGGTCTGAATGACCATAAATGACCCAATGACTGCCAACAAGACCGGAAAAAAATTCTTTATTTTCATTTCAGATCTAAGAAAGTGGATTTCAGAATTTCTCATCATACTTGGTCCATAGAAAATCGCCCAGCTCCCAGGCCCTGTTCACCACTTTCTGTCCCCATTCATTCGTATATCCCGTCAGGAATTCGATCGTGGCCTGAGGTTTTTTTGGGTTATACAGTTCCAGCGCTTTTTGGTCGGTAGAGGATTGTTTGTCAAAGAGTTCTTTTTGCCAGGGAATCCAGACTGCATCCACGTCGTGCCGCATATCTCCCCATCGCTGTGCTGTGAGTGTTCCCAGGTAGTTGAACGCCCACCATGCTGATTCGCGGGTGAATCCCTTGGTCCGGCCCGGTGTCTTGTATGGCTGGGGCAGGTCGGTGACGCAGCAATAGACCGGGATATAGACGGAGGTGGCCACGTTGTCCATAGCCAGCCAGGCAACGCCTCCGATCGCATCGGGCAGCCACCTGCGGCACTGGATGATGGTGGCGTACATGGTATACCACCGGGCGATGGTACGTTCGCCCATCCATCCCCAGCCACCGTTTATTTTAAATACCTTGTTCATGTCGTAAGGCATGAAGGGATTGGCCAGGGGAGAAATGACTGTTTTACCGTTTTCATCTGTGACCGTAATGTCCTTGACGAAATTATAGGGAGTGCCCTCATAGTAGTCCTTAAAGATGTTCACCAGGTCCTGTGTGGTCACCGGACGGTCCGGTTTAACGGAAAAAGGATAATTTTCGGCGTTAGCATCCAGTCGGAGCGAGGGCGCCAGCATGTCGAACACGCGCCATTCACGCCGGCGGGAACCATAGGAGGTACGGCTCTCCGGCGCGTAGACATAGCAGAAGCGGAAGGATTCTTTGGCTGGATCCCACCATCCGCTGTCGATGGCCACCTGGAAGATGTTATCCGATGCCATGAAGTAGTCGGGGTTTTTCAGGTCGATCTCCTTGATGGTGCTGGCGTTGGCATTCACGCCCACATGGTCGTCGGGCACCCGCTGAGCTACCCAGATGGAGCCTTTATTACCCTTTCCCGGGCCCACGATCTCCAGGTGCCACACCTCGTTCTTGTCGGCGATGGTAAGGCATTCCCCTTCGTCGATCCAGCCGTATTCTGCTGTCAGCTCACCTACCATCCGGATGGCGTCCCTGGCTGTCGTGCACCGTTCGACCATCAGCTGGCAGAGGCGCTGGCAGTCGATCAGGCCTATACCGGAATGCAGGCTGGCCCGACCACCGAAAGTTGACTCCCCGATGCCCAGCTGGTGTTCGTTCATACAGGGGTAGGCTGAGTTGATGAAAGCATATGTATGGGCGACCTGGGGTATTTCGCCGATCCGGATATTGGCATAGGAAGGCATGGCGGTCGTATCGCAGGGGGCACGTTTGAACATGGGTGTGGTGGCCCCGGCGGGATGGTCCTGGGCAGGCGTCATCCAGATCTCAGAGCGTGTGCGGTGACTGTCGTCGGTGTGGGATGTGTAAACGGAACCATCGGATGAAGCCATCTTCCCGACGGTGATGGAGGTGCACCCGTCGGGGAATCCGCCGATCCAGTCGGGTTTACCGGTTTGGGCGAAGAGGGAGATGGATCCTTGTAAAAGAATGAATATCCAAACTATATTTCGTAGTGTTCTCATAACTCCTGAGGTAAAATTTGAATGTTACACAAAAATAAAAAAAACCTGAAGCGAACAGGCAGTTCTTCACCACCCGCCTGCTATTATTCTTACATTTGCAGTTTCATCTTACCCGTCCCCATGAGTGAACCCATCAAACATGAATGCGGCATTGCGCTCATCAGGCTGCTCAAACCCCTCGAATACTATATCGCCAACTACGGCACGGCGTTCTATGGCTTCAACAAGCTGCACCTGCTCATGGAGAAACAGCATAACCGCGGTCAGGACGGAGCCGGCATTGCATGTGTGAAATTCAACCTCGAACCCGGACACAACTATATCGACCGGATCCGGAGCGATTCAGAAACAGCCCTTCATACGATATTTTCTGAGATCTACGATAAGATCCAGGCCCTGCATGAGCGGTCGCCCGAACGCCTGCTCGACGTGAACTACCTGAAATACCATTTCGACTTCGCCGGCGAGCTCTACCTGGGCCATCTACGCTACGGTACCTTCGGCAGGCATGGTCTGCTGAACGTTCATCCTGTCCAGCGCTACAACAACTGGAAAACGCGGAACCTTGTGCTCGCGGGCAATTTCAACCTGACCAACGTGGATGAGCTCTTTGAAAAGCTGGTGGATTACGGCCAGTATCCCGTAGAGACTTCCGACACGGTCACGATCCTGGAAAAGATCGGTCATTTTCTGGATGACGCCAATGACGAGCTCTATTATCATTACAAGGCGCAGGGATTTTTTAAGAAGGACATTACGGATAAGATCGCGGCGAATCTGGATCTGCAGAAGATCCTCACCAACGCGTGCTGTCACTGGGACGGAGGGTATGTGATCGGCGGCCTGCTCGGGCACGGTGACGCGTTTGTCCTGCGTGACCCGTCGGGTATACGGCCGGCATTCTATTACAGTGATGAGGAGGTGGTGGTGGCCACGTCCGAACGACCCGTGATCCAGACCGCATTCAATGTACCGGTCGGACACATCAGGGAGCTTCAACCTGGCCACGCACTGATCATCAAAGCCAGTGGCGCTGTGGATGAACTACCGTTCATTGATTCTCAACCCAAGAAGGCCTGTTCGTTTGAACGCATCTATTTCTCACGGGGAACGGACATCGACATCTATCAGGAACGGAAGAGACTGGGAAAGTCACTGGCCCCTGCCATCCTCAGGGCGATCGACTATGACCTGGAGAATACGGTCTTCTCCTATATCCCCAATACGGCCATCGACGCTTTTTTGGGACTTATAGAGGAAATAACCGCTTTTTGCGATGCACAGATCAAGGACCAGATCATCCAGCTGGGAGATAAGCTTACGCCTGAAAAGCTGGACGCTATCTTCAACCTGAAACCCAGAATCGAGAAAGTGGCCGTCAAAGATATCAAACTGCGGACGTTCATAGCCCAGGACACCCACCGGGATGACCTGGTGACACACGTCTACGATATTACCTACGGAACGGTACGAAAAGGCGTTGATAACCTCGTGGTGGTGGATGATTCCATCGTGAGGGGAACGACTCTGCGCCAGAGCATCATCCGCATCCTTGACCGGCTGGGACCCAAACGGATCATTGTCGCTTCTTCGGCACCACAGATACGGTACCCGGATTGCTACGGTATTGATATGACCAGGATCAACGACTTCATTGCCTTCAACGCGACCATCCTGCTTCTCAAAGAGAAACAGATGACCGGCGTCATCAACCATGTCTATAAAAAAGCAAAGGAACAGGATAAGCTGCCGAAAGAAAAGATCGTGAACGTCGTCAAGGACATCTACAGGCCGTTCACAGCTGAGCAGATTGCGGGGAAGATTTCGCAGATGCTCCTCTCCCCTGACCTTCATGCGGAGTTAAAGATCATTTACCAGTCCATTGAAGATCTTCATACGGCATGCCCCAACCATACCGGCGACTGGTATTTCACGGGCAATTACCCGACTCCCGGCGGTAACAAGATCGTTAACAGAGCGTTTATCTATTATATCGAAGGGATCAGGGAAAGGCCCTACTAGGATATCTGATATCAGATTGCCGATTACCGATTTCAGATAGCTGATAGCTGGTTGCTGATTTGTCGGGCAGTTTCGGTGAATTCCTCGGGTGTGAAAGCAAGTAAAGGCTTTTTGAAGTCGATGTCATTATTGTCGTTTGTGGGGATCAGGTGAATATGGGCATGGGGGACATCGAGCCCCACCACCACCAGACTAACCCTCTTGCATTCGATAACTTTCCCGATGGCAATGCCAATTTTTTTGGCAAAAGCAAAAAAATCCTTGTACAACTGGTCTTCCATATCGAAGATGTAGTCGATCTCTTTTTTGGGAACAATCAGGGTATGGCCTTTTACCAGTGGATGGATGTCGAGGAAAGCAAAGAACTGATCATTTTCGGCGACCTTATAGCTGGGAATTTCTCCGCTTGCTATTCTTGAAAAGATGGTACTCATGGGATGAGGATTTTAAAATGATACGGAGTTAACGTGAAATCTCAATGATCTCAAAGGGTAATATGCCTGCAGGTACATGGATCTCAGCAATCTCACCCACTGTTTTTCCGAGCAATCCCCTGGCGATGGGGGAGCTTACCGAAAGTTTACCGGTCTTGAGATTGGCTTCTTTTTCCGGGACCAGCGTGTAGGTCATCACCGCATTATTCTTGAGGTTTTTGATTTTTACGGTTGAAAGCAGCAGCACTTTGGAGCTGTCCAGTCTGGTCTCATCCAGGATGCGTGCATGACGGATCTCCTCCTGCAGTTTGGCAATTTTCATTTCGAGCATTCCCTGGGCATCCTTTGCAGCGTCATATTCCGCATTTTCGGAAAGGTCGCCTTTGTCTCTGGCTTCGGCTATCTGACGGGAAATTGCAGGACGTTCGACAGAGATCATGTGTTCCAGTTCTGCTTTCAGCTTGTCCAGTCCTTCCTGGGTATAATACTTCACCTGTTTCATATCCACGTGTTTGACGATGTATAAAAAGCAAACTGGAAAGTCACTTCCTCAGAAACTTCCCAGTATGCGAAGTTACAAAATTAATCCTCAGATGGTTCTCTAAAAACTTATGCCGGCACCGATACGGTGAACGCCATCGAACGGTTCGGTATCGGTGTACGAATAATCGACATAGAATTTAGTATTGGAATCTTTGCTGAGTGGCACCTGGACGGTGAAGCCTGCGCTGGGTCCTGTAAAAACAGTAGTGCGGTCGGTATCTTCCGTGATCCCGTCTTCATAGGTATATCCACCCCTGAGCATCAAGTAATCCTTCAGGGAGAATTCCAAGCCGGCCGAGATCTGGTCCTTTGTAAATGCATTGGAAACAAAGTTGGCAGCAAGAGTCAGCCGGTAGTTGCCCGTGAAGTTGATGTCGTAGGCAGCGCCGATGTTCAGCTGTGAGGGCAGCTGATAGCTTGCAGCACGTTGTTCAACTGTGAACTGGCTTTCCTGTCCGGGTAGAAGCGTGCGGATGGCGAGCCCGTCCCCGGAGAATTTCATGGTTGGGCCCCAGTTTCTCAGAGTGATCCCAAAATGGATGTTGTCGGTTTCCCCTGTCACATATTGAACACCCGCGTCTATGGCAAAGCCCATTGCCGATATGTCGGAAATGCTTTCGGATACCAGTTTTATCTGCAAGCCCCCGTAAATGCTGTTGGAAAACATCCGGGAGTAGGACAGGGCAAAATTCAGCAAACTGGGCGAGAAGTTACCGATGCCTCCTTCCGGCAGGTCAACGGTAGTGATGGGTATGTCGCCAAACGACATCGACATAACACTCAGGCCGAGAACACCGGATTCTCCAATCTTCTGGGTCAATCCAAAGGTGTAGATATTGATGTCGGAGCCTCTCAGCCAGTTGGTATGGCCAAAGGTGATATCCGTCTTGTTGATGAAGGCGGTTCCAGCAATATTGCTGAACATACTTTCCACTCCCCTGACGTTTGCGGTATTCACCCCGCCCCATCCGGAGCTCCTCGCCCACGGGTTGATCAGTAATTCAGAAGCTCCGGCCTCCCCTGATCTGTCCTTGTTTCCGCCGAACGTCGAAATCACAGGCGCAATCATCAACCAGGAGATCAAAACAACAGGAATATATCTTAGCATCTGTTTCATTGTTGAGAGATTTTCAGTTTTACAATATCATTTGTCATTTTTCTCTGTCAGGGATTAGAAAGCATTCAAATCGACCGGTCGCAGCGACCCAAACCATTTGAGGATCCGTTCGCCAACGCCGTCAGCTTTGACATAAACAAGGTAGATTCCGCTCGCAACAGGAATACCGGCATAGTTCTTCAGATCCCAGTCGACCGATGTTTTGGAGTCATCCTTGGTGAACTGACGGATGAGGGTTCCACTCATGGTATAGATCGAGATCGAGCATCGCTGGGGCAGGTTGGTGATCTTCACACGGTTGTCCAGCTGATTGGTCTCATAGGGAGAATACCCGTAATAGGGATTGGGGACGATGTTGATAAGATCCAGATCTGTTTTTGCTTTTTCCACATTGTCGGTCACCGTGGCGAATCCTTCCGTGTTGAACTCGTAGGCCGGATAGAAATTATTGTATGTAATGTCGGGATCCGGAATAAAATAGGACGAATCGGGGTAATAGACCGTGTCGGCCAGCGGTGTGGAGAAGTACTGGCTGTAGGGCTTGGTTATTCGGATCTTGATTTTGGCGTCATTGGAGAACCATGGTTCGCCATCCACAGCCAAGGGAATGCCAACCCACATGCAGGAGGAATAAATGATGGCCTTGCCGACCTGGTTGTAGTTGATCGGGATCTCTTCCCGGATCCGTTTCCCCGCATCATACGCCGGCATGTCAAATTGCCGGAGGTAGGTGCCACTTTCAGCATATTTATTATATGTATGGGCAAACACATATACATAATGTTTGCCTCCGAAGATGGCTCTGGTATTCAACGGATCGGTAAAATCCCAGACGGTAGAGGTGGGATTCCATAGCATGTCGCGGCCGTTTTCCTTGACCAGCCATGAATCTTCGCTGAACGCGATGTTGAGTCTTTCCCCGGTCTCGATGTTGATTGCATAACCGGGGAACCAGCCCATACCGGTAGCGCTGATGTAGTTTGGATCGTCGGGGTTGTCGCTGGCTTCGGTTACTCCGGCGGGGGTTGGCTTGCCGTCTTTATCCACCGAACGGCCAGACCGGGTATCAAACTGTACTGCACCACCTTCAGCCAGCTTCGGGTCCGGGCACATTTCAATGACCGGGCTGCGTGTCCATTTCGATTTATCCGCAGTGAGGACGATATCGACACTGGCCACATCATAGATATTCATGGTCAGTTTTGACTGGTTTGATACCTTGCCGCCTCCAAAAGCCGGTCCGGCCAAGTTTTGTGAGTTGGATGCGCACAGTCCGTAGGGAGCCCAGGTCCCGCTCAGCACGGTCTCATAGTTTGCATCGGGATCGAACGCTCTCCCCTCAGGGGTACCATCGATTCCGACGTAAAGGTTCCAGTCGTTGTAGGCGGCGTTGTCCGGGTCGGTGAACTCGCCGGACCGGATCCAGTTCTGGGCCCATGGATTGTCATCGTCGGGTACGCCACTGAGCCACCTGCGTGAACTGTCGGCATAAATGATCGTACTGCCCTGCAGTCCACTGTTTGCTTCCAGTACAGCGTATACATCGTTCTGGTCGGGATCCTGGCCGACCTTGAATGTTCCGGGCGGGTATTTTTGATGAATGGTGATGGAAAAACCGAGATCCAGGAACAGCTGTTCATTATTATAAGAAATGTTCGTGTCCGAGATGTAGGTCTTGTTATTCACCACATCGACCAGGCGCCACTTGGCGATGTATGTTGAAGTTGTATCGCCGGTTGTATTTGGATCACCTGTAATATCATAGACCTTCATATAATACAGGGAATCGAATTCCACCCGGTATGTACCGGATTTGACATTCAGCGGATCGATGATCCTGACTAGGATGGGCCCTGCATTGGTCTCATACTCAGGTTGATAGTTGATGGGATAGGTCTTGGTTCCGTAGATGTTCCCGCTGGTGGAATCGGCCCAGTCCAACGGTGGTTGGGCCAGGATCTTGTCGATGCTTTCCTGTGTAAGTTCCAGGACATTACCGCCATTTCCCTGTCCTGCCAAACGGGTGATCCTGGGAATATCACCATAATCAGCCTGTGTCGAGATCGTCCCAACAGTCTTGTGCGGGATACCTGTGTACACCTTGATGTTTTTCCTTCCGGCCAGGTAAGGTTCTTTCTGCCCATCCAATCCGATGATCGGAGGCTGCTGAGCCCCGGGGTCCTGGCTGTAGATCATGTATTGGTTGAAACCATAGGCCAAGGCGAGGAAATAATATTGTTTATGGTTGACAAAACGGTCACCGCTGAAGGCATCCTTGGTCAGTACAAAGGTATGGCTGATCCCGAGATCGGCTCCATTGACCTCCTCCACGGGGACATTCCCGCCGAGCGCCTGGTCGTAGTAATAATTGACGAGTTGGCCGATCCCGTTTCTCACATCGCACTGGAACACCGGGCGGGCAAGGTCGGGATTTTTAAGATCTGCCACTGAGACACTGGAATTGGCCAGCTGAAATACCTGGTATCCTTCAAAGTTATAGGTGGAATCGTACCTGTCCGCTCCGTGGAGATCATCGGGACTTTTGATGTTCGGATCGATCTCTTTATAGCTTTCATTGAAGTTGTTACCCGCATCGTTGGACCTACGGTTGGTGATATAGAAGATCAGTGTCTGGTCGAGTTCGCGGATGGTAAGATCCGGTGCGTTGGGGCCGTTGACGACCTGGAAGCAATTGTCGAACAATGACTGGCATTTGTCGTCGGTCACCCTCAGTAAAGCGACGGATGCTTCTGGTCCTCCGGAGGCCGCCCTTGCCCAGGGTATACCTACGGTGATGTAGTTCACCGCTCCGGGTTCGAGTTTGAAGGGACCTGCCGACTGCATGAACCTTCTGTCGTATGGGTTGTTGCCTGCCGTGACCTCTGTCCAGTAAACGTCTCCGTTGGGAGGATTGCCCTTTGTTCCCCAGAAGCATGGATCGGAATCACCGGGAAACATGAAGTCGCAATCAGGTCCGTAGGCCCCTGATGATATATGTGCATTACCTCCATACGTCATCTTGGTTCCATCTTTCCAGATACCCCTCAGGAAATTGTAGTATTGGGGGGCGTAATCCGGGTCGGTCATGTATTCAGCTACGCCCGAGTTGTTATGATACACAAAGCGGCGCATCCCGAACCGTTCGTTATCCACGATGCCGTCGCCGAAGTTCACGCCGTTCAGGGCCATCTGGTCCAGTGTATCGGGGCTTGTCACCAGTGCGCAGTTACCCTCGAAGGCTGGGTTGTCTTTCCCGTCAGGATCCATGTAAGGGCCCTGGAAGAAGTCAACTCCGATGGCCGGCGGTTGGCTCCCGTATGCCCAGGCTTGTCCTGAACCATCCACGGAGGTTCCGTTGTAGCAATATCCCAGTCCCCTGTCCACATCGCATCCCACATAGTCATCCTTCGCATAACCAAGGTCGGTGTCCACCCACTGGCTGAAATAGGTATCCCTCAGCACGAAGGTTGACCGGTTGATGATCTCGTAGCTGTAGAAGGTCATATTGTTGATCTCGTCGTTCGTGGTGAAACCAAAAGCCTGGCCTCGAATCTCCATCCCGATGGGATCCCCTTCGGTTTCCGTATGGATGTTCCCCTTGTCGTTGAACACCCACCATAGTGTCTGGTCTCCCTTGATTACCTGGTCGGCAAGGATACCGATTCCTTCCATCGGAGGCAGTGAGCTTTTGCAGAGCACGTTTCCGACATCGTAGTAGGGATAGTCCCCTGAATAGGGATCATAATTCCCATCTCCGTCGCGGTCATAGAAGGGTGCCAGGTAATAGCTTTGGTTTCTGGAAACATCGCCATGGGCAGGCCAGTCGATGATCGATGTGGGAATGCTGTAATCGGGGTAATCGCTTTTGGCATCCCACCAGGCTAGGAACTGGTCGATCTCAGCACGCGTGATGGGAAACAATCTGTCGTACTGAGTGCAGATATCTTCCGTGATAGAAGCCGTTCCATCCACTGTCAGAGGACCGGGCCAGTAGTCGTTCCCACCACCAAAGTCAGGTCCCTGCCGATAACGGATAGCAGCCAGCTTGAGCTGATCGTTCACGTCGATGCCCCCGATCCAGAGGGAGGCTGAGAACATCGACATTTTACCTGATTTCTTTGGGATCTCGTAATCTGCATCCTCAAAATTCCACCACATGTCGCCCCCGGTATTGATCCTGGTCCTGACATTATTGATATCCAAATATTTAAAACCTGCTCCCGGCAAACATCCTGCTGCTGTCGATTTGAGTTTGGCTGCTTTAGCCTTTCCTTCCGGCACCGGTACTTTGTCGGCAAAACTGTATTCGGTCACCAGGAACAGACCAAACAGCGTGACTAAAGCATATCGAAGTATATTTTTCATATTCATGCGAATTTTAAAATTTCGTTCAATACAATTAGAAGTTAAAGATGATCCCGAACCGAATCTTGCGGGGAGAGCTATAGTTACCGGGCCGGTCAAGGGCCAGCTCGTACAATTCCCTGTAGGAGTCCGGATTCAGCTGCTGGTTGATCTGGGTCTGCCATTCGTCGGCTGCCAGATAACCATCGTCATCGGGATTTCCGGTGGCCGGATAGACTGTAAGGATATTTTTGGCGTCAAGTACATTGAGTAACTGGAAATAGACATTCAAATAAGAATAGTGCCGGTTGTCCCCTTTGCCCATTGCGATTTTGATATCCCGGTCAATCCTGGCATCGATCCTGAATGCCCAGGGGAGGCGTGATCCGTTGAGCGATCCCTGGATGACCAGGTCGTTCTGGACAAGGGCGGGATAGATCTCTGAGGACCGTGTGTAGGGCGTTCCTGATCCGCCGAACAGGGTGAGGTTGATACCCGTTCCTTCCAGCCATTTGATATTCCTGACCTTGTCGGAATCTTTTGGCTGTTTGCGGGAGACCGGTCCATTGTATTCTGGTCCTTCTCCCCAGCGGTAATCGAACGATAGGTTGATCCTGTGGCGCTGATCGATGTCGAGGGGATTCAGTGTACGGAGGTTGGGCTGTCCGGAACGGATGAAAGCCTGCGCAGTTTCAGGATTCGAGCCCGTACCGTCGGCAAACTGGAGGGTATAGCTGGCCCTGACGCGGGCGTTACCCGTACGTCTCAGGTCATAGGTCACCGTCAGGCCTTTGATCGTACCGAAGTCTATGTTATTATATGAATAGTAAGTGGAAGGGTATGCTCCCGAAAAACGGTAGCTCTGGATCTTGTCCCTGACTTCCCTGTAAAAGGCTGAGATATTCAGTGAGGAGGTGGGCCCCAGTTTTTGCTGGAAACCAAGTTCATAGTCGATGGTCTTCTCCGGACGCAGGTTTGGGTTGTTGATGGTGGGGTTTCCCCTGACCTCCCAGTAATAATAATCGGTGGGGGTAGAGAAGAAATTGCTCGTGGGCCGCTGGGTTAGAATATCATAATGGGCATAGAACAATGCTTCGTCGGAGATTGGGAATGAAAAAGCGATGCGCGGCATGAAGTTCAGCGCGGGATCATAATCTTCAAAAGCTTCCGCCTGGATGGATTTGTCATCCGGGTTGACCAGGTATGGGGAAACGCCGTTACCGGCATCCAGTTCCGCTTCGGGATCAACGACTTCAATCCCCTTGGCATTGTACCACACTCCTTCATTGCGATACCCCATGATCTTGGTAGGATTGCTTACATTATCCACATAAACGACATAGTCCCCGCCCATGTTGGAAGGATGAGCCCCCAGGTCATTGACCTCCTTGACCGACTTTGTCGGGTAGAGGACATATTCGTCTTTGAGAACTTTCTGGTTCGCGTCGAACCGGTCAACACGCAATCCGACGTTGAAGATCAGATCCTTGAAGGCAAAGACATCCTGTATGTAGCCGGCCATGTAAATGGGTTCATACGCCCCGATGGCCCGGGTGAAGTTCCCCTTGTCATCTTTCTGCGTGAAAAAGTCCTCAAAGCTGGGTTTATCCTCCAGTTTATTCCCGTAGGCATCATATCCGTAATACGCTACGATCTGGTCACCTTCATTGAGCAGTTCATCCGGGCTGAACATTTCGATATTGAGTCCGTCGGGGAGTGTTGCCTGGTGATGGACCCCGTCTTTGTCATAGTAATAGAGAGTATGTGTATCGACATCATAGGAATCCACGTCGATCCAGTCCAGGCCATCAACCTGGAGACCAAGGACCTGCCGGAGCTGTTTGTCGAAATAGAACTGGGAATTGGCGTCATACTTACGGTAATAATTGATGGTATCCTGGAACACTCCATCGACGAATACCGGTTGAGGATTTGCCAGGTCAAGTTCACGGATGTGCCAGTTGGTGGTCTGGTACATTTTTGCCCAGAACTGTGTCGGGGCGACGTTGTATCCACTGGACGAGCGTTGCTGGTACTGGATGCCAAACTGAAGGGCATGGTTACCGATATCGGCAGAAGCCATCAGGTCGATGCCAATCTGCTCTGAATCATTTTTTCCATAATTTGTTTGCAGCGTACCGGGGCTGGCCCAGAGCCCGTAGATGTTATCGGGTCCTCTCCCGTTGAGGATCCCGCCTTCACTCAGGATGACATCATTGCGGTTCCGAATGCTTTCATGCATCTCATAATACTGGCTTGTATAGTTCGACAGGATAGGATTGGCCAGTCCGGGAGTATACGAATAGAGGGTGTCCTGCCAGTTGTTCATAAGATATCCCCACAACCCCGCGACAGAGTCATATTCGAGCGTAGGAGTATAGTTTCTGGTCTTGTAGGTAGTGAATTTACCGATATAGCCATAACTGAACATGTCATCCCGATGGTCTGGATCCTCCGTAACCGAATAATTTTTAGTATAGTCGGCCTGGATCGTATAGAATACATTTTTGATGGCCGAAGTACTTTCTTTATCCGTAGGAAAGCGTTGAGTGAATTTTCCAAACACGCGCCATGTATTTCCGTAGGAGTGGCTGTTCTTGTCGTAATTGGTCAGCGAATTACCGAAGCTGTAGTTCCGTAAGTCATACATCGAGTAGTTGCCTCCGAAGGAAAGATCGATGGTGGGAGAAGTCCGAACGTCGATCTTTCCGGATACGTTGATCTGATAGTTAGAGGAGTTCAGCGACGAGTTGATTTCTTCCACGTCGGTCATGCGTAAAAAGTCAGTGTTGTAATAGGTTCCCGATCCGGTTCCCGTGGGGCGAAGCGGTGATTGTTCCAGGGCGGCCAGCACATCGTCCTTCACTTTGTACAGATCCGTGGCTGATGGCCTGCCATCCTGATTGTAGATAAATTCACCCGCGATGAAATAGCCCAGCAGGGAGACCGGGTTAGTGGGGTCCTTGCTCTTGATGAGGGGGCCGTTGAGGTTCAATCCTACCCTGTTATACCCATAGGGATCAAGGTATTGCGATGTCTGTGCTTCGATGCCCATGCCGAATTTTCGCGATGGCCCCTTGGTGGTAACATTGATGATACCACCGGTGGCATCTCCATATTGCGCCGGAATACCTCCCAGCACAACGGATACCTGGTCGATGGCGGATTCGGGCAGGGCGGTGGAGCCGGTGACACGGATCCCGTCAATATAATAAATGGTGTTTTCAGAACGCTGGCCCCTGATGCTTCCCACTTCCCCATCGGCAGAATAAACGCCCCCGACCGTTGTGGCGACAGCTGCAGCCGACTTGTTGGGCATCTTGGAGATCTCCTCCGAGGTCACCGTCCCTCCGGAAGAAGTCTGGTCCTTGCTGATCAGAGGGACCTTGTAATCAATGACTTCAAAGGTTTCCAGCGTGACCGTGGTGGCTTCCATATCAATATCCAGAAATGTGATCTTATCAGCGCGTACGATCACACCGGTCACCATCTTGGGCTTATACCCCACATAGGTTGCCTTGACATCATACGTACCGGGATTGATGGGCTTGATGGTGTAATTCCCGTCAAAGTCCGAAGTAGCTCCGCCTTTCTGAGCTCCTGCAACTTCCACGATGATATTACAGAATGGGATCGGCTCTTCTGAATCCTTATCGATGATCCGTCCTTTCAGCGTCCCCGACTGTGAATACGCAAGCAGGCTGGCAGCCAGGAATAAACCAACACTTAACAGTAAATTTCTTATCATACCTGACAATTTTATATTAGCGAAACAAATGGTTCGAAAAGTTGGTAAAGTTACTAATAAATAATTTTTTAATCCAAATTTTTGTCTTACTCAGTCTTAAATTAGCCATATGGTCTGTTGAGAATTTCAGCGTAAATAACTGCTTTTCTGATGTCAAACCGTTCTCCGGCCATTATCGTCTGAATAGGATGTTCCTCTTCGTCAGCTGTCAGGGATACCTTTCCGGCTGTCTTAGACCGGCTGTCAAATGCACTTATCCCTTCCTCCGACGGAATTGTTTCCAGGATCGTTTTAGGCCTGTTGAACAGCTGTTTTTCCTTTTCCAGCTCTTTCACCGTGATATCATCGTAGGACTGGTATTCGGGAAGTGCGACCTCTTCCAGTGAGGAGCCTTCACCCAGTATCTCTTCGAACAGGGTATCGAGCGGACGAGGCTGTTCCCTGGGGAGTGCGGACGGGGGCCCGGATGCGGGGGAGGTCGTACTTTTCTTTTTTTGCTTCTGATTGGCCCGGTATGCTGCATAGATAACCCAGGCCAGTCCGAGTAATATATATATCAGATCATCCATCTGGTAGTAAATTTATATATGGTAAAAAATTAAAAGGGTAAATATAGGAGTTTTTACTGTACGATAAAGCGAAAAACAGTATTCGGCGATTTTCAATAAGTTTACGGCTCTATAAATGACTGATCATACGCAGGACCTGTTCGCGCTTTCGTCTGGAGACCGGGATGGTACTGCCATCCGTCATGAGGATCTGTCCACCTTCCTGTCTCTGGTAGCCCCTGATAAAGCCCGGGTTGACGAGGTGGGATTTATGCGGACGGATGAAATCGTGGTCCTTCAGCAGTTCTTCAAATTCCTTCAGGGTCTTTGATACCAGGAGGGTTTTTCCGGTGTTGAAATAAAAACGGGTGTAGTAGTTGTCGGATTCGCAGCGAATGATAGTATCTATATCCACCACATACATTTGTTCGGTTGTCGACAAAACGATCTTTGCCGGTTTTTCAACGCTTGACCTTATATTTTCCAGCAGCACGCGGATATTTTCATTCATCTGGTCGGACCGTTTCTTCTTCTCCGCTTTTTCCACTGCTCGGATCAGTTCATCCGGGATGATGGGTTTAAGCAGGTAATCCAGTGCGCTGTAGCGTATCGCTTTGATGGCATACTGGTCGAAGGCGGTGACGAAGATGACCTGGAAGGTGCGGTCGCCGAGTAGTTCCAGTAATTTGAATCCGCTTCCGTCAGGCATCTGGATATCCAGAAAAAGAAGGTCGGGCTGAAGTTTTGGGATCATTTTAAGACCGCTTTCGACGCCATCGGCAATGCCCACGATGTCGACCTGCTGACAGTACCGGCTCAGCATGGCGGTAAGGGCGTCCTGGGATTTCTTTTCATCTTCGACAATAACTGCGCGGAGCATAGAATGGTAATTAATGGTTATTTGCTCAGCCCTGCGGGCTTCGCTTGATTAATGGTCATTGGCTCGGCCTTTCAGGCCTCGCGTGATTAATGGTTATTCCATTCCCTTTCCTGATATCCGCACCTCCACCCTGGTACCGGCCGCGTCGCCTTTCTCGTCCGTCAAATCAATTACCTGCACGGAAAAATGCTCCAGGTTCATTTTGTTGAGGACCTCCAATCTTTCCCTGGTGATGAGCATGCCCCTGGATTCGCGGCGGAGCCCGGATTCTTTCCCGATTTCTATGGCACGCCGCCTGCCGATCCCGTTGTCCTCAACGATCCAGAGAAGATGCTCCCCCTCCAGTGAGATCTTTATTCGTATAAGACCTTTCCCCTGTTTGTGCAGCAATCCGTGGATGATCGAATTTTCGACGTAAGGTTGGATGATCATGGTGGGGACCTCCATGAATTCCTCCTCCACAGCCGGATCCACCTCGATACGGTAATCAAATTTATCATTGAAGCGTAACTTCTCAAGATCCATATAATTCCTGAGGGCTCTTAGCTCATCCTGAACGGGAATGAATGATTCCCTTGAATTGATGAGGATGGAACGCATGAGTTGTGAGAATTTCCCCAGGTAATCCACTGCCGTATCGGGTTCGTTCTCCAGAATGAAGCTCTGGATGGAATTCAGGGTGTTGAAGATGAAATGCGGGTTCATCTGCAGCCTGAGCGCCTGAAGTTCCGTGTCAAACAGCTGTTTTTCAAGATCCAGCATCTTCTTTTCGATCTCGTGCCTGCGGTGGATGATGTGGATCCGGCGATAGATGAAGTGACTCGCACCGCCGATGAACAGAAGGACACAAAGAATACGGAACAGCCATGTCTGGTACCAGATCGGTGTAATGATCACCACCAGGGAGGCACCTTTTTCATCCCAGATTCCACTGTTATTGGAACCAAATACTGTGAACCGGTAGGTGCCGGGACTGACCTTCGTGTAAGAGGCTACTCTGTTTTCGGCAGAGACCGTGGTCCACATATTATCGTAGTTGTGAAATCTGTAACGGTACTTGTTTTTTGACGGATTGGTGAAATCCAGGGCGGAGAATTCAATGGTGAAAAAGTTTTCCCTTGCACTGAGACGAATGGTGTCACCATCATGAAACTCACCGGGAAGCGTTTTATCGAAAACGGAAAAGGAGGTGATCACGGTCTGCGGGGCAGCAGGGTTGACTGTGATGGTGGCTGGATGGAACACGTTGAATCCATTCATGCCACCAAAGTACAGTTCTCCTTTCCGGTTCCTGTACTGCGCTCCCAGGTTGAATTCATTGCTCTGGATACCGTCCTTTACATCATAATTCATGAACGAACCGGTTTTAGGGTTGAATCTGGACAAGCCCCAGTTTGTACTGATCCACAGGTTGCCTTCCTCATCCTCCAGGCAGCCGTATACCACATTGCTGGGAAGTCCGTGCCCGGTGTTGTATTTCCGGAACGATCCCGTTTGTTTATCGAACCGGTTGAGTCCTCCTCCCTTGGTTCCCAGCCAGAAAATTCCGCGGCTGTCCTGGAAGACGGAGAAAACCTGCTGTGCTCCGATCGACGAAGTATCGGCAGGATCATTTATATATGCATAAAAAGTCTCGTTGTGAGGATCATACTTGTTCAGTCCGTTCCCGGTACCCACCCAGAGGTCGTGGTCCGAGTCTTCAAAAACAGACCAGATCTTGTTGCTGCTAATGGATCCTGGTTCACCCGGATCGTACTTATAGACCTTCACCGTGTTCCGTACCGGCTCCAGCCGGTTGAGGCCGGCCTCCGTTGTTCCGATCCAAATGAAGCCGCGACTGTCTTCCAGAATGGAAAGTATCTCATTGCTGCTGATGCAGTTGGTGTCTTTGGGATGGTACCTGTAGTGGATGAATGTGTTGGAGGCAGGAATGAATCTGTCGACCCCGTTGTTCTGGGTACCAATCCAGCATGTACCTGTCCTGTCGAAATACACTACCCTTAGAAAGTTGCTCGAAAGGCTGTTGTTGTTTCCTTCCTGGTGCCTGAGGTGAGTGAACTCACCTGTCTTCCGGTCCAGGATGTTCAATCCGTTGTCAGTCGCTATCCATACCCTCTGTGACGGATCCTCTGCAATGGAGATCACGTAGTTGCTGCTCAGGGAATTCGGATCGTCGGGATATTTCCTGTAAAGCAAAAATGCTCCTGTAAAGGGCTCTATTTTGTTGATCCCGTTGAAGGTGCCGATCCACAGCGTACTCTTCCTGTCCTCATAAAGGCTCAGAATGCGGTTGTTGCCGATGCTTCGGGTGTTGTAGGATTGATTGAGGAAACGGGTCAGTTCATCTGAAACGGGATCCCACCGGTTCAATCCGTTTTCTGTACCGATCCAGATCATGCCCCTGGCATCCTTCTGCAGGGAGGATATCCGATTGTCGGACAGACTGGATGGATCAGCCGGATCATGAAAGAAATAGCGAAGGGAATCCTTTTGCATATCGATCCGGCAAAGTCCATTCGGCGTTCCTGCCCAGAGGTACCCCGGCTTTTCGACCAGGATCTCTTTTACAACGTTGTCAGGGATGGACGATTTGTTGCCAAGTATGTGGTAATACCTCGTCACAGCATAGGTCCTCACATCGAACCGGATGAGCCCCATGCGCGTTCCCAGCCAGAGCACATGTGATCCGTCGTACTTCATATCCAGAATCGTATTGCTTCGCAGGGGCGTATTGTCCTGGGGAAGATGCAAAAAGCTCGTGAAGGTCCCTGTCGTCCGGTCATAGTAACACAGTCCCTGCCGTGTACCGATCCAGATCTTCCCGTCCCTGTCCTGAAGAAGGTCTGTGATGTCGTTGTGGATAATACCCGAAGGATCTTCCGCAGTGTGGCGGAACGTTTTCATGATCCCTGATCTGCGGTTGAACAGGGTCAACCCATTATCGGTACCGATCCAGAGATCTCCTGCATCGTCCTCCAGCAGGGCCTGAACCGTTTGTCCTCCGATCTGGTCTCCCGGGAATACCGTATAGCTGTATCCGTCGTACCTGTTCAAACCATCCCACGTCCCAAACCACATATAGCCATAGTTGTCCTGCAGTATAGCGTAAATCGTGTTCTGGGACAGATTTTTAACGGAGGATTCATATTGAAAGGAAAGCCGGTCGAAAGAGATGTCATCCTCTGTTTGTGCCGGAAGCCGTTTTGGGTTGCTGATATAAGCCATCAGCAAGAGGAAGGGTGCGATGGATCGCAGGGATGATATGCCGGGGAGTGAATTCCACATCGTGAATAATGAACAAAGTCTTAGATCATCTGCATGAAGGATGGAACAGGCGCTGGCAAAATGATCTTTTCTTGTACCGGTTCACATAGGCAGATCTTTTCTTCAGGTACTTCATATGATCTATCGTCGCATCGGATTGCCTCTTCTTGTGATCTTTGACCGCATGCTTGTAATCCTCATCGTACTGTTTCTGCTGTGCCAGTAATCCCTGCTCGATAAGCTTCTCCTCCTTCATGGCATTTCGTTCGGGTATCCTGTCGATACGTTCGATCTTCCATGACTGAAGGACCTGACACCCTGAAAACAGGAGGAGCATGAATATACCTATCAGCATCCATCCCGGAAATATTCTATGGAGTTGCCTGAGAGACATCTGAGATAATCTGACGAAATTACTAATTTTGGTGGATTAAAAAAACGAAGATTGTCTGTTTTACGTTTTCTGACTGAAGAAAGTTCTAAAGAAAGGTGATTAGCATAAAATTCAGATGGATTTATTTTATAGCCGGGCTGGCTGCAAGTACTCTGGCGCTGCTGAATGTATTCTGCAATAAAGATAAACTGTGCAAGGACTTGCCGGATACCTACATCAATATCACCCTTCAGCCCAACACACTGGATTACATACCCCCCGGAAGCTATGTGTATGTGACAGCCAGTTATCCCAGCAGGGGACTTATTGTCTACAGACCCTTTACGGATGAGTTCCTGGCCTTTGAACGCATTTGCCCCTATGATCCTTATGGATGCTGTGCAGACGATGATGCCACACGGTGTGCAAGACTGATCGTTGAGGAATCAGGTATCACCATCGTTGATTCGTGTTGCCTTTCAAAGTATCTGATGACCGACGGATCACCGTTTGAGGGGCCGTCCTCCTGCCCGCTATATCAGTATCAGACGTATTATGACGGGACGTATCTGAGGATATTTAACTAGGTTGGGTTCAAATCCTACGGATAAATTCCAAATTCCAAATTCCAAACAAATCTCAAGCTCCAAATTCCAGCACATTGTAGGGTTTTGGAATTTTGGTCTTGGTATTTGTCTGGAATATGGATCCTGGGATTTGGGATTTTTGTAAAAGATTCTCAATAACGATAATGATCCGGCTTGTAGGGTCCATCTTTCGGCACGCCAATATAATCCGCCTGTTCCTGGGTCATTTTTGTAAGCTTCACACCCAGTTGTTCCAAATGCAGGCGGGCCACCTCTTCGTCCAGTTTTTTTGGCAGCCTGTAGACACCAATCTCGTATCTGGTGCGCCACAGGTCCATCTGAGCCAGCACCTGGTTGGTGAAAGAGTTGCTCATCACAAAGGAGGGATGTCCGGTGGCGCATCCCAGGTTCACTAGGCGGCCTTCTGCCAGAAGGTAGATGGAATGGCCATCCGGGAATGTGTACTTATCCACCTGGGGTTTAATGTTCGTGTGCCGGATACCGGGGAACGTTTTCAGTTTATCCACCTGGATCTCATTATCAAAGTGCCCTATGTTGCAGACGATGGTTTCGTCTTTCATAGACAGTATGTGTTCGATGGTGATCACATCGCGGTTGCCGGTGGCGGTCACGAAGATATTTCCTTCACCCAGCATATCTTCTACGGTGGATACCTGAAAGCCTTCCATGGCAGCCTGCAAGGCGCAGATCGGGTCGATCTCGGTGATCACCACCCGTGCTCCGTAAGCCCGCATCGATTTGGCGCAGCCCTTGCCCACATCGCCGTAGCCCATCACCACCACCACTTTGCCGGCGATCATCACATCGGTGGCGCGTTTCAGTCCGTCGGCCAGCGATTCGCGGCACCCGTAGAGGTTGTCAAATTTTGATTTGGTGACCGAATCGTTCACATTGATGGCCGGGGCCAGCAGCTTGCCGGCTTCCATCATCTGGTAGAGCCTGTGCACCCCGGTGGTGGTCTCTTCCGAAACGCCCACCCATTCGGCCACGGTGCGGTGCCATTTGGTCTTGTCCTCGATGAACCACTCCTTCAGTTGATGCAGGATGGCCGCTTCCTCATCATTGGCTGGTGTACGCTTCAGCAATCCAGGATCGTTTTCGGCCTCATAGCCCCAGTGGATCATCAGCGTGGCATCGCCGCCGTCGTCAACCACCAGATGAGGACCCTTGTTTCCCGGGAATGTCAGGGCCTGCGCCGTGCACCACCAGTATTCATCCAGGGTCTCTCCCTTCCACGCGAACACCGGTATGCCCCTGGCAGCAATGGCTGCGGCAGCATGATCCTGCGTGGAGAAAATGTTGCAGGATGCCCACCGAACCTCTGCACCCAGTTCAACCAGCGTTTCGATCAATACGGCCGTCTGTATGGTCATATGCAGCGAACCGCTGATCCGGGCACCTTTGAAGGGCTTCTCTGCAGCATACCTCCTGCGGATGGTCATCAGTCCCGGCATTTCCTTTTCCGCCATCTCGATCTCCTTGCGCCCCCATTCTGCCAGGCAAATGTCTTTTATCATGTAATTCAACGCTTTACCGACCGCAAGCTCTTCCATAATTCTATTATTTAAAACAATTATAAATTATCTATCTTTGCGCGTGCAAAGTTACATAATTAATTGCTGCAAGCTACAAGCTGCAAGCTGCAACTTATGTCACCACCCGACATCCATACAGAACTTCGCCACCGTATCCTCGTCCTCGACGGTGCGATGGGGACGATGATCCAGCGGTACCGGCTGACGGAGGAGGATTTTCGTGGGGACAAGTTACCTGATCACCCGGTAGCACTGAAAGGGTGTAACGATCTGCTCAGCCTGACACGGCCGGATGTGGTCCGTGAGATCCACCACCGTTACCTGGAGGCTGGTGCCGACATCATCGAAACCAATACTTTTAATGCCACCCGGATATCCATGGCCGACTATCGGATGGAAGCCCAGGTGTACGCTATTAATGTAGCTGCTGCAAGGCTGGCCAAAGAGGCAGCGGATCACTTTACCGCAAAAGATCCGTCAAAGCCCCGGTTTGTGGCCGGAGCCATCGGACCTACCAGTAAAACCGCCTCGCTGTCACCTGATGTGAATAATCCCGGATACAGGTCAGTCAGTTTTGATGATCTTAAGGAGAGTTATGCTGAGCAGGTGGAAGGGCTGGTAGATGGCGGAGCCGATATCCTGCTGGTGGAAACGGTCTTTGACACACTGAACGCCAAGGCGGCCCTGATGGCCATCCTGGAGGTAATCCGGAGAAAAGGGAAAAAGATACCTGTTATGGTGTCCGGGACCATCACCGACGCCAGCGGCCGTACCCTGTCGGGCCAGACCATCGAAGCGTTCCTCTATTCGTTGTCGCACGCCGATCTGCTCAGCATCGGGCTTAATTGTGCGCTGGGCGCCCGGGAGATGCGTCCACACCTGGAAACGCTCTCCAAATTGGCTCCCTTTTATGTGAGTGCCTATCCCAACGCCGGACTGCCCAACCAGTTCGGGACATACGATGAAACACCGGAGGAGACGGCCGGTTACATGGAAGATTTCATGTCGCAGGGCTTCGTCAATATCGTCGGAGGCTGCTGTGGCACCACGCCGGAACACATAGCCCTGCTGTCTGCTCTCGCCGGTTGCTATAAGAGAAGGGAAGTCCCTCCTCGACAAACGGTCCTGCACCTGAGCGGCTTGGAACCCCTGCTGATCTTCCACGGCAGCAATTTCATCAACATCGGCGAACGAACGAACGTGAGCGGATCGGTCCGGTTTGCCCGCCTGATCCGCGAAAAGAAATACGAGGAAGCACTGTCGATCGCCCGGCAGCAGGTGGAAAACGGGGCGCAGGTGATCGACGTGAACCTGGATGATGCCCTGCTCGATGCAGAAAAGGAGATGACCGCCTTTCTGAACATGCTGGCCTCGGATCCCGACATTGCCCGCGTACCGGTGATGATCGACTCGTCCAGATGGACGGTCATTGAAGCGGGATTGAAATGCCTTCAGGGAAAGGGGATCGTCAACTCCATCAGCCTGAAGGACGGGGAGGAACTGTTCTGCGAACGCGCCCGCAAAATACGGGAGTATGGAGCAGCCACCGTGGTGATGGCTTTCGACGAACAAGGGCAGGCAACAACTTTCGAACGCAAAACGGCGATCTGTGAAAGGGCGTATAAACTTTTAACGCAGAAAGCCGGTTTTCCTCCTGAGGATATCATTTTTGATCCCAATATTTTAACCATTGGAACAGGGATCGGGGAGCATAACGATTATGCTGTTGATTTCATTCGTGCTGTCAGGTGGATAAAAGAAAATCTGCCTTATGCCCGAACCAGCGGAGGCATCAGTAACCTGTCCTTTTCCTTCAGGGGTAACGATACGGTGAGGGAGGCCATTCATTCCGCTTTTCTTTACCATGCAGTGCAGGCCGGACTGGATATGGGCATTGTGAATGCCGGCATGCTCCAGGTATACGATGAAATTCAGCCGGTCCTGCACGGACTGGTGGAAGATCTGATCTTCAATCGGAGAAAGGATGCGACCGAACGATTGCTTCAATATGCAGAGACACTCAAAGACAGCGGCAAGACAGAAGTGACCATCGATGAATGGCGGAAAGGCACCGTATCCGAACGGCTCACCCACGCACTGGTCAAGGGGATCGTGGAATACATCGACCAGGATGTGGAAGAGGCCCGATCACGTTACCCACGGGCGCTGGATATCATTGATGGACCTCTGATGGAGGGGATGAACCGTGTGGGGGACCTGTTCGGTTCCGGCAAAATGTTTCTGCCCCAGGTGGTCAAAAGTGCCCGTGTCATGAAAAAGGCGGTGGCTATCCTCACTCCCTATATGGAAGCAGAAAAACTGGCATCGTGTCGACGAACATCTGCAGGTAAAATATTACTTGCCACCGTGAAGGGCGATGTCCACGACATAGGCAAGAACATTGTCGGAGTGGTGCTGGCCTGCAACAATTATGAGGTCGCCGACCTGGGCGTAATGGTGCCTTCCGAAAAGATTCTCCGGACAGCCATAGAGCAACAGGTGGACATCATCGGGCTGAGCGGCCTGATCACCCCTTCCCTGGATGAGATGGTCCATGTGGCGTCCGGGATGGAAAAGCAGGGATTTACAATCCCGCTGCTGATCGGTGGGGCCACTACCTCCGAGATGCACACGGCCGTAAAGATCGCCCCGGCTTACTCCGGACCCGTCATACATGTCAGGGACGCATCAAAAAGCGTCGGTGTAGCTTCCGGTTTACTATCCCCGGTGACAAAATCTTCTTTTCTCACTGATATCTTTACCCGTTACGAAGGGTTAAGAAGTAAGTACGGTAGCATGCAGGCTGAATCAAGGTATATCTCTCTTGATGAAGCACGAAAAAACAAACTGCAGGTCGACTGGGAAAGCATTCCCATACATAGACCCCAAAAACTCGGAAATATACCTTTTCCCGATTATTCTCCGGAGGAGATCAAGTATTGTATAGACTGGACGTTTTTTTTCCATGCATGGAAACTTACGGGGAAGTATCCTGCTATCTTTGATGATCGGGTCAAGGGGGAAGAGGCCAAACGGCTTTACATGGATGCACAGGAGATCCTTCGGGAGATCATGGATAAGAATCTGCTTACGGCGAACGGCGTCATTGGACTGTATCCGGCCAATTCCTCGGGAGAAGATGTGCTGGTGTTCCAGGATGAAACCCGGAAACAGATCCTTGCCACCTTCCATTTTCTCAGGAACCAGCAGCTGAAGGAGGATGGATCACCGAACCTGTGCCTGGCCGATTTCATCGCGCCGGTTGACTCGGGGCGGGTGGATTATATCGGCGGATTTGCAGTCACGGCCGGGGTGAACATCGAAAAAGGGCTGGCCCTTTACGAACGGCAGCACGACGATTACAAAGGCATCATGCTGAAGCTTCTGGCCGACAGGCTGGCGGAGGCTTTTGCCGAGCTGCTGCACCGGCGGGTGAGGAAAGAGTTCTGGGGGTACGCGGTGGCGCAGGACCTTGACCTGCCAGCCCTGCTGAACGAGCAATACACCGGCATCCGTCCGGCACCGGGTTATCCGGCCTGTCCGGAACACTCGGAGAAACGGATACTTTTCAATCTTTTACATGCTGAAGAAAGCGCGGGCATTACCCTGACAGAAAACTACATGATGGTACCGTCCGCTTCGGTATGCGGGTATTATTTTGCCCATCCCTTTGCGCGGTATTTCAACCTGGGACGGATCGGCCGCGACCAGGTGGAGGTTTATGCCCGCCGGAAAAATATTCCGTACGACGATGCTGAGAAACGGATCCGACAAAATTTAAATTACTGATCCTTATGAAGGTAACCGATCATCTCAAAAGCACCCAAGAGGTCATGTTCAGTTTCGAGATCATTCCTCCGGCACGGGGGAAGAGCCTGAAGGACATCACGGATATCGTTGAAGGGCTGCAGCCTTTCCGTCCGCCCTTTATCGATGTGACAGGCCATGCAGCGGAAGCATCCTATGAGGAGCTGAGCGATGGTACGATCCGCAGGCGGATCCGCCGCAAGCGGCCGGGCACGATCGGGATTTCGGGAGTCATCCAGAACCGGTACAACATCGACACGGTAGCCCACCTGCTATGCAGGGGATTTACTCGGGAAGAGACGGAGGATGCCCTGATCGAGCTGAATTATCTGGGCATACAGAACGTGTTTGCCCTGCGCGGAGATGAAACCAGTTACCTGAGGAACCAGCGAAACGGTGACTCTTCCAATTCTTTTGCAGTGGACCTGGTGCGGCAGATCAACGACCTGAAACGCGGGAAATACCTCGAGGATATCCTGAATTCTCATCCCATCGATTTTTGCATTGGTGTCGCAGGGTATCCCGAGAAGCATTATGAAGCACCCAACCTCAAGATCGACATCCGGTATCTTAAGCAGAAAGTGGATGCCGGTGCGGATTACATCGTGACGCAGATGTTCTTCGACAACGCCCATTTTTACCGTTTTATCGAGTTATGCGATAAAGCAGGGATCAGGGCCCCAATCATTCCGGGCCTGAAGATCCTGAATAATGTGGCCCAGCTGAACTCCATCCCCCGCAAGTTCTATGTGAACTTTCCGGAGGAGCTGGTGGACAAGGTGATGGCCTATCCGGATGATGCCAAGACCATCGGCATCGAATGGGGCATCCGTCAATCTGAAGATCTCATCAAAAATGGACAGACGCACCTGCATTATTATGTGATGAACGACGTGGCGGCGGTGAGCAAGGTGCTGGCGGAGTGTCGGTGCAGGTGATGCAAAAAGGGATGACATCCTCGAGCAGAGGATGTCATCCCTTTTTTTAATGCATTTCAAGCATTTTAATGTATTGCATCCTATTGAATAATTTTGTATATTCGCACCATCATGCCACGTAAACCATATTATACAGGTGGCTGGTGAAGTTGTGAAATGCTTTGCCCACAATAGTATTTATTGGATTGCAGTTCTTTTTGCTTGCGCTTCTTCCCTCTCCTCCGATGGTCAGCGATGGATTACCGTTACCTGTTCTATTACGACTGAATGTGGCAGCCCATCCGGGGCAAAAATTTCGTTAATCAACCTGGACGGAAATTCAGATCACCGGCATGATACGATTTCCCCACCCAGTGGTATTGTCCGTATTGACAATGTGCTACACGGTTTCTATGATCTGTATGTTGCATTCGGCTCTTTCCAGATTTACCAGGCGAACTCATTTTTCATTCATAGTGACACCACAATCCATATTCTCCTGAAGGAATCGTGCCCTCCACCAACCGGAATCCATTATAATCTAACTACCCATTATGTATGGTGGGATCCTCCAATTTTTTGTACAAATACTATTTTTTCTGAGGGCTTTGAGAGCGGAAGTATTCCATCCGGATGGACATACGAGTACATGAATGATACCGTTGACTGGATAGTGCATTCTGGAAGTCCGTCAGGATTCCCAAACTATTCTATTTCAGGTGATTTCAATACGTGTATTACGAATGGAAATGCAACAACGATGCTTATTACTCCTGAACTGGATCTGAGTTCTTCTGTTCAATCAGAACTGGTATTCTGGCATACACAAGCCGGTGATTCAGTGCAGGATCAGCTGAACATTTACTATAAAACAGCCGACACTGCGCAATGGCAACTGTTGGTAGAATATTATGCTCCACAAAATAACTGGATACGGCATCGGATTCCGTTACCCTCCTTATCGGATTCGTATTCTATTGGATTTACCGGTAATGTACAAACAGGTGGATTAGGTATCTGTCTGGATGATATACAGATCCTTTCTGCAGATACCAATTCTGGTAAAGCGCATAGGTGCGTCGAAGGGTACGATATTTACATGGACGGAATACTTATGGCGACAATATCTGATCCATTTTTGACTTTAACTGACCCCCTGCTCGGTATTAACTGTGTGGGAGTCAGCACCCATTGTTCCTTCACATCTTCAATAATCATAGAATTAGTGTTTCTCTATCCTCCTCCCTGCGAAGTTTTCGCTCAGCCTGTCAATCTAACCCTTACGGTGGAAAGTATGGCTGCGTTACTTCATTGGGATCCTCCGGAGAGAAAACCGGAAGAAAAGCAACACGTTGAAAATGAATTGTACAACAGAATGAGAGATACTCAAGGTCTAAAGTACGATGATTTTGAGCTGGCCGGATATAACATATGGAGAAATGGGGAAAAAATCAATGCATACGTTGATACAAACACTTTTTATTCAGACACGGTCTCACCCGGAGGGATCTATTATTATTCGGTGACTGCCGTTTATGATTTTGGACAAAGCTGCCTGATCGAGCCACCACTGGAAGCCGTAATGGGAGCTAAATTGAATACTCCTCAGGGCTTAATGGCACAGGTTCTTGATAATCAGGATGTATTGATTACGTGGAACCCTCCGGATCCATATACCGGTGAATGGATCGCCTGGGACGATGGTATCTATTTTGGAAGGATAGGTTTAGCGGGAATAACGGAACCCACCAGTTGGTATGCAGCAGCAAGATTCCCGGTCACCGACCTTCTGCCCTACAACGGAATGTATCTGACTGAAATCAGGTTCGTAGCAGCTGTCGCTACGACAATTTCTTCTTACACTATCAAGGTGTGGTACGGCGAGGATGCTGCCTTTGAAGTTGTCAGCCAGCTTGTCCCGAATCCTGTCATTAATTGCTGGAATACGGCTGTACTGGATGATCCTTACCTGATCGACGCCACACAGGAACTCTGGTTCGGTGTTGAATACACACAGGTTGCGGACGGATATCCTGCAGGTAGAGACGAGTTCACCAACAACGACGGCAAGGGTAACCTGCTGAGTTTCGACGCTATCGAATGGGAAGCCCTGTCAGTGTACGGAATCGGCGGTGACTGGAACATCCAGGGTTGGGTGGCATTGGAAGTTGCCAACTACGCTCCGGCTGCACCACTGGTGAAGAAGGTTGTCCAGAATTCTGGCGACCTGGCATTCGAAACCGTGAAGACGGATCAGATTGCCACCGCTCCTGCTGAAAACAGGGGACTGATTGGCTATAACCTGTGGAGAAACGGAACCAAGTTCACCTATGTTTCAGCTCCCGATACAGTTTGTACGGATTCAAATTTATATCCCGAATATTATAAATACTATGTGTCAGCTGTATACGATGAAGGAGAGTCCTTCCCGGAAGGCCCGGCATACGTTACGATAGTCGGCACAGGTGATCTGGGTGGGAATGTTTTTGATCATGAAACTGGAATTCCGCTCACGGATGCCACTGTAGTAGTCCAGGGAAATCTCTATGGAACAACTGGGTTTGAAGGTAGTTACATGATTGAAGATATTCCAGAGGGCACCTATGATGTCACCTGTGAAGCCTATGGCTATTTGATAAATACGATATCTGATGTGGTCATTGAATATCAGGAAACCACCGTTCTAAACTTTAAGATGGAGAAAGATAGCCTGGTGAATATGCCGGTTTATGATTCAAGGGGAAATGAGGTACGCGTTTATCCTAATCCATTACGGAATTATTTAAATATCGAATCCGAAGGAAATTTCAGGGAAATCTATCTGGTAGATTACCTGGGTAGGGTAATAATGAAGGAAGATAATACCTACAGAAAACAGATTCAGATCAAGACAACTGGCTTAGCGGAAGGAGTGTATTTTATACAGTGTTATACAATGGAAGGCAATATGATCGTTAAGAAAATTGTCTTGTTGAGATAATCGTGCATCGCCGGGCTCGTCGTTTGATAAACTTCACAAAATAAATCGTCCGTTTTATAGCAGCGATCCTTAAGCAGGAAATCGAGATCAAATGATTTTACCGATGTTTAAATGATTCCAAACGAGGTTATCATCTTATTTTTTGATGAATTTTTCAAGGAACTCACCTCTGTTATCCCGCAGACTGATAATATATAAACCCTGCGTCAAATCACTGATGTTTATCGTATTCAGATCAAATCCGCTGATATTTTTAACCATCTGTCCCAAGGCATCGTAAATGATGACCTGACGGATTTCACTGTCTGAAAGGATCGAAAGGATGTCGCCGGAGGGATTTGGAAAAATGACAGGTCCTGTTTTCTGAGCATGATTCAGATCGGGTGTGCCAACCCCTGTTGATATATACGATTTTATCAGGCCGTCATCTCCCGTCAGCCATCCCTGATTCAACCCGATAAAGAAATAATCCCTGACATACATCGACGTGGAAAATGTATTTAGCAGGATATCCCATGTATCGCCACCATTCTGCGTAAAAGCGATAAAATGATCCCTTTTAACGGCCAGTCCATGTTCGGCACTTGTAAATTTCAGATAATCCGGGACCACCCCTTCGATCGTTCCCAGCCAGATCCACGTATCTCCGCCGTCCATCGTTTTTGCAAGGCCTTCATTTTTTATGCAAATGAATCCTGTCTCAGGATCAGTGAACTCCATGCATTGGATCTTTTTTCTCTGTTCGTTTACATAAACTACCGGCGACCAGTTAATCCCTCCGTCGGTTGATCTGAACATCAGACCGTAATCATCATTGATAAGGGTCAGGTATCCGTTCAGCGAATCGGTGAAATCAATCTGATCAACCCGATAATCGGTATAAGAAAGACTGATATTCTGCCAGGAGTCTCCATAATCTGTTGAACGCCTCAATCCGCTTGCACTGCCTCCAACCCAGATATATTTATCTGTAAATAGTTCAAGCGCATAATAATGTATGTATAACCGTGAACTGGCTTGGTTCCAGGTCAGGCCTGCATCCGTTGTGTGCAACATTAATCCTAGGAGTCCCACTGCCCATCCATTGCTGGCACTGGAAAATTTAATTCTTTTTAACCGGGCCGTTGAACTGTTCGTATCTACAGGAATCGTTGTGTTTTCCCAGGTTTCTCCCCCGTCGCTGGTCCTGTAAAGTACTGGTATGGTCCAGGGAAATCTCATTGTATATCCAACTACGAAACCATTTTGGCTATCCGTAAAACAGATATCATTGAAATTGGATTTCGGGCCCTTTGACATTTCGTTCCATTTTTGTCCGCCATCCTCGCTTTTAAATATGTATCCCTCATAGCCGACCGAAAGACAAGTAGAAGTATCTGCCCAGACCGTACTGACAAGATAAGCTCTATCATTGCTTATCAGATGCTCATTCCATGTCACGCCTCCGTCACTGGTAATAAAAACTCTATATTCACAGGATACGATTCCATGCATAACATTGAAAAACTTAATACTTGTAACTGTAGGACCAAAATAGAGAAGATCGGTTGACATCCATGTCAGTCCACCATCCAGAGTATGATAAATGCGGGTTGCAGCTCCGTTTGGGCTTCCGATCTGATCGCCCGAAGCGATCCAGAGCTCCTTGAAATTAATTATTTCCAGGCCGGCAACAATTTCAATCTCCGCAGGGATCTGAATCTCATTCCATGTAAGTCCCCCGTCAACTGTCTTTTTCAGTACCCCATAGTCGTACTGATATTTTAATCCCGCTACAAATCCTGTATCAGGAGTAAGGAATTTAATTATTTGGTAGTTATGTTCGGTATACATATCATGACTCAGTACATCCCAGGTCACACCACCATCCAGGGTCCTCAGGATGCTGTGGTACAATCCGCAAATCCACCCGTGCCGGCTGTCCAGGAAAAAAATATCACAGAGGTCAGTAAAGTAGGCAGGAAATGGCTGAGGCAATTGTTGCCAAGTCTCCCCGCAATCGGATGTTCGAAGAATGGAACCATACCAGCCGACCGCGAAACCGGTATCCCTGGTGCTGAATGCTATTCCGTTCAGTGTATTGTCCGCAGCGAATCCTTTTTGCTGCCAGGTTTGTCCCCCATCAGTGGTTTTCAGGATCGTCTGATATTGTCCGCATACAAAACCAGTGTCGGGACTGATCAGGTAACAATCTTCAAGATTGGCATTCGTGGGTAAAGGATTCCGGAGCGCCCATTCCTGTGAAAAGCCTTTAGGAGTTATTGCCAGGGAGCAAAACATCAGGAGAAAAAATGGAAATTTCATGGGGAAAATCTTAATGCACGTGGGATTTTACTTTAAAATGTAAATATACGACATTTTTGAATATAAAGCAAATGGAATAAAGCCTCTGAGAGTTTTGATGGATCAGAGAGCAAGTGTATGACTAAATTTCCTGATGTCTTTACCGGAATCAGGATCTTTGGATTGCACTGATCATTAATTATTGACTGTGTCTGAAAGGAGGCTGTATTAAAAAAAAGTTTTCAATTGGATATTGATACAGCCTCCTTTTTACGATCAGGTAATGAATTCCAGATAATTCAGATTATGAATCACCCTGAATGAGGAATGATCGTAAGCATTCAGGAATTCCTGAGGTGGTTTGATTTTTTTCTCAGTCCATTTGAACTCGAATCCTGCCAGTTCCCCACTGGATTCTTCAATGAAATCAATCTCTTTTTGATCGTAGGTTCGCCAGAAATAATAG
>JAQUQD010000028.1 GCA_028716265.1 Bacteroidales bacterium
ACATGGATGCTTTTTCATATGATTATCAGGCATTTATGATCAAAGATGCAATGCTGAGTCACGATGCTGCCTACACCAACCAGATCGAAGCCATCTTCTCGGCCCTCGACATAGAGACGGTGATGTACATGCTGAAGGTGTCCGTGAGGTAGCGGTAGACAGTTGGCAATTGACAATTAACACTTAACACTTAACAATTGACAATTAACAATTAGCAGTAGCCGGTACTTAAATTGAAGTAATATCAGCGGGAGTATATGTTAAACCTTTAAAACCAAATAACTATGAAAAGACTGCTTACCATTGGTGTTTTTGCTTTCATCGGCCTGATCGTTTCATTTTCTGTGAACGCTCAGGGTGATTTGGGCATTAAGAAAAACGTCCTAAATAATCCGTATTTAGAAAAGCTTGTGAACTATCTCGGTCCGGAAAGCATACTTGCTGAAGGACTTCCACAAAAGGCATGGGGCTATTTATGGAATACGGACTGGGAACTGAATTCATACGTTGAAACATCGTATTTTCCGAATGGAAATGTTCACGTTGAGCTGAGTTATGATATCATCACCGACCTGCCGGCGGGCAGGTGGACCTATACCTACCAGGGCCCAAACGGGACCGGTCAGATGACGGAGATGCTCGGAGAGTCGAACGAAACGGGTACCTGGGAATACTCTATGAAATATACGCTTTCCTATGATGCCAACGGTAATATATCTGAGATAAAAGCCTCCGCATGGACCGGAGAAGAATGGTTCATCGTTTTCGGATCCCAGATGACTTACACCTATACGCCGCAACAATATATTACGTCCGTTACAACCAAGACATACGACTTTCTTTCAGGATGGGTGTGGGATACAAAGGATATTTATACCCTCGACGGGAATGGTTATCCTACGCAGGTGCTGATGCAGGTTTACGACGGAGCCTGGGCAGATTCATCGCGGTACGTCGACATTGACTGGTATGAATATATTCCTCAGATAGGTTACGGCAGCTTAGAATATTATGTGGAAGAACTCTGGGATGGCAGCAACTGGATCACCAACTACAGGGAAATGACCGATTATGATGATGCCGGGGGATATGTGCTTACCAACCAAGACTATGACGGCGGATGGGTGAACTCATTCCGTGAGACACTCACCGTCCAGAATAACCGGCCTTCTCTCTATAAGTACGAGGATTGGATTGACGGGGCATGGGTACAGACAGACGGGGAAAAATACACGTATATCCTCTCAGGCGAAAATGTGACTGAGGAGATTATACAAACCTGGGATTCCGGTCTCATTGATTATGTTAACTATTTCAGGTATGTTTACGATGATTTCTTTTATACTACCGGTATCGATAAAGGATTGTCTGAGTCATCGTTTCGCATCTATCCTAATCCTGTTGGCGAGGAGCTGACTGTCCAGCTGAGCGGCGATGTGTCAGCCGTGTGGTATATCGAAGTACTCACTCTCACCGGACAGGTTGTTGCATCAACGGCAGTGGATCTGAGCACGACAAAAATGATCAGCATCCCTGTCGCCACGTTGCCAGAAGGCTTGTATATCATGCGTGCGACTTCGGGTGATCAGTTGATTACAAATAAGTTTCTTAAAAATTAATTCCTGTGTGGTAATTAATGTGGCCTGAGTCATTTTTTTCCACCTTGATCAAAACCTGCTTCCTGAATTCGTACAGGGTGATGTTCATGATGAAAAGTCCGAAAAAGTAAATGAAATCGTCGGCGGGGATGGTATAAAATCGAAAATTCAGGTTTTCAAAGTCATTGTAGGATACCACCGGCAGGCTAGTAAGGACCCCGCTGACCAGGAATTTCGGAACAAGGCATACAATAAGACTGACATAGAAGAGGCTGAGGTAGGTTTTATGCGCTCCTGTCACCAGCTGAATGACAATGAATACCAGTCCAAACAGGGAGCCGGCGAGCGTGTAGACACGATCGTGAAATACAATGGCCAGCAGGATAAAAAACACTCCCAGCAACAGGGTTATCCACCTGTGGAAAGTAGGACCTTCCCCGGCCGAGGTAGTCATCTTTCAGGTCCCTGAGAAAATTGATCTTTTGAAAAGCTTCTCCCAGCTTTCGTGCATAGTGGACCAGCTCCATATAATTTCCTTTTTCGCATGTGAAGACCTGCAGGCACATCAATCCCACCACCTCAGCTGATCCATAGACGTATTGCTGAAAGCCTCCCTTGTCATATTCGTTGTGATAGAGATCCATTTCCATGCTTTTCAGAAAGCTTTCAATAAGTTCATGGTCAATCGTATACTGGTTGACAACCGCCTGAAAGCTGTGCAGGATCGGGTTAATGCTGAATTTTTTTGTCGTCAGCTTACTGCAGGCGAAGGCATTTTCGTTAAATAACTCGATCATGCTCGAGGATTCTTTCGGTTGCCAAACGGGAGCTGATGACAACCATGGGCAATCCGGTGCAGGGAGTTGTGGAGGCGCCTACATAAAATACATTCGGGAATTTCTCATCATAGTTTTTAGGCCTGAATGCACCCATCTGGTTCAGGTCGTGGGCCAGTCCGAGACCACTGCCACGGTGCAGGTTAAATGTTTTTTCCCAATCTGTTGGGTCATAAACGGTTTGTGTCAGGATGTGTGAGGAGATATCATAATCGCTGCCACTGCCCTGATGGTCGTTTTTGACTTTTTTATAGAACCGGTGGAGACCAGCTTCGGCAGAGGATGTTTCTCAGCAGGGCAGGGGCCTTTTCCATTGACAAAGCTAATCGGTCGATGGTTGAAATCTTTTCCTATGCCGTTGATATTCTGAAAAATAAAAAGAACCTTCTGGTCATCTACCCCTAGGGAAAATTTCAGTCGGTCCATGACCGCCCGGTCATTTTCGAGAAAGGGTATTTTTCGATTCTGAAAAAGGTGATGGGATCCGGATTTCAGATCGTCTTTTATGTAGCTTTGATAGACTATTTTTCGCTGAGGAAGCCAATGTTGACGATCCATGTAAAGGAGCAATCGTTTACGTCAATCTTTTCCGTCGCAGACCTGGAATCCATGTATAACGAATTCTATCAGGAAGCCGGTGTTTTATAATCTTGTGTTGTTACCCGTTCAGAAAGTCGTTTTTCATGGATTGGATTTCTGGCAATAAAAAATAGATTGAAACGTACCTGGTACTGGAAGGACCGTAAAACAGAAGAATGAGAGATGCCATGAAGAGGATATCTATATTGTTGATTTTGTTGATTTTATCTGTTTGGCAGGTATCTGCCCAGACGGATTATGATGCTGAGTTGTACGGTCTGTACCTCAGTGGCCGGATGAAGGGCTGGGAGAGTGTAATGCTCCGGATGGAGACACAAGCTGCACAGTCGGCGGATATGAAGCTACTTTTTGACCTTTTACTGGCCGAGTATGGTTACATCGGTTACTGCCTGAGCCAGGATTTGACAGATAAAGCTTCCGTGTGGCTGGAAAAGGCCGAGAATCACCTCGACAAATTGCTCAGCAAGGAGCCATCCTGGTCGCGTCCCTATGCGCTCAAGGGGGCCTTTTATGGATTCAGGATCAGCCTCCGTCCTTCGCGTGCAGTGATCGAAGGACCGAAGAGCCTCAGGAACATTGAAAAAGCGATTGACCTGGATCCGTCGGAACCCATGGCCTGGTTTGAGTATGGTAACGCTGAATTTTACAGGCCTGCCGCTTTCGGAGGGTCGAAAACCAGGGGGATTGACCATTATGAGAAAGCCATCGGATTCTATGAGAAAAATAACGCCAAAATATCTGACAACTGGTACTATATCCATATGCTGATGATTCTGGTGAGTGCTTATGAAACCACATCACAGCCCGAAAAGGCAAGGGAGACATGCCAAAAGATCCTTCGGGTAGAGCCGAGGTTCGAAGCGTTGAAGGAGAAAGTTAATTAGAGAGGAGAAAGAAGATAGGAGAAAGGAGAGACTTGGGGCTTGGAATTTGGGTGTTGGATTTTGTTTGGAATCTGGATTTTAGAGATTTGAATTTGTATCGGCATCTTCTGCTGACACTTCTGTCCTTTCGAACCGTATCGGCCTGACGACAAAGTAAATTCCGCAGAACGACACGATTACCGTGATGAAGTAAAACATCAGGCTAAGCGCCACCGAAAGATGTGTATCCACTCCCAGGAACTGCGCCCCGTAAAGGAATGTGATCTCCCGCATACCTGCCCCTCCGACAGTGATTGGAATGATCGTGACGATGGAGGAGATCAGGAACAGAAACAAGTATGAATAATTCTGCCCTTCATGATGAAAGGCCAGCAGGATGGTGTATGCACACATAACCTGCATGAGTTGGACACCAATGGAATAAAGACTGACGGGAAGATACGCCGGTACATAATCCCTGAACAGCCATTTCATACCCATGTACAGGCCACCGCACAGCAGGGGGATCGCAATGAAGATCAGGAACCGGTAGGGTAGGTGGGGTTCCACAAAATAAAGAAAACACAGGGCCACTACCCAGAGCATGGCGATACCGGCCACCCGGTCCATGAAAACGGCCCCCAGGATCTTTCGCGCTTTGATATCAAAGTGTCTGTTCAGCAGGTAGATCTTGTAGCCATCCCCGCCAATTCCCCCGGGCAGGAATAGATTGTAAAACATGCCCACCAGGTACAGTTTCATGTTCGTAACAGAAGAGAGAGGGATGCCGGTCAGGCGGAAAAGTATGTTCAGCCGAAAGGAGGATATCACTTTAGAGGCTGCAAAGAGCAGAAGGGCCGCACTAAGGAACCATACGTTGGCCGTCCTGTAGAGGGCAAGGATCTCTCCAAAATCAATCTTACGGAAAACAAAATAGAGCGCTGCGGCGGTAACCCCGAATTTCAGGGTGGTTTGTATGTATTTTTTAAGCTTGCCTGCCACCCCTGAAAATGTTTCTGATCCGGTACGGTTTCTTATTCTGGGATTCAAAATAGGTTCTCATCTGGAGTTCCGCGATAATGCCCGTGGTGATTAGCTGGAAACCTGCTATCACCAGCAGGATACCCAGCAACAGCAAGGGCTTGCCCCAGATGTCATGGCCTTCGATCTTGAGGATGAGCATGTAAATGTTGATAATGATCCCTGCCAGCAGGACAAGGAAACCCCATTTCCCGAAAAAGTGCATCGGACGTTGCAGGTATTTCTTGTTGAAGGTCAGCAGCAACAGGTCGCTGATCACCTTCAGGGTGCGCGAAAGGCCGTACTTTGATCTGCCATGGATCCTTGGATGGTGCTGTACATCCACCTGGGTGATCCGGGCTCCTTCCAGTGCGGCCAGAACGGCTATGAACCGGTGCATCTCGCCATAGAGGCCCAGGCTTTTTGCCAGGTCGCTGCGGAAAACCTTCAATGCACACCCGTTGTCCTTGATCCTCACACCGGTAGCCCTCATGATGATCCTGTTGGCAAGAAAGGAAGGTATTTTCCGGATGAAAAAATCATCCTTGCGGTTGATCCGGACACCGGTCACCATATCAAAATCGCCTTCTTCCGCCACCCTGATCATACCCGGGATATCCGACGGATCGTTCTGAAGGTCTCCATCCATGGTAACGATAAAATCACCGGTCGCATAATCAATGCCGGCAGCGAGCGCAGAGCTCTGTCCGTAGTTTTTCTTGAAAACGATCAGGTGCAGCCTGGGATCGGGGATGGAGCGGATCTTTTCCACGGTGCGGTCCCTGGAGCCGTCATCCACGTAGATGATCTCATAGTCCATGCCTTTCAGCACCGCAGTGATCTGTTCCACCAGCGGCAGGATATTCTCTTCCTCGTTGTATACGGTAACGACAACGGATAGCTTACTCATCATTAACGCTTTAAAGTATCTCTTTGCCCTCGGTGTTCTCAGTGCCCTCCTCTGTGCTCTCCGTGGTTAGATTGAGATGTTTCTTTAACCACGGAGAACACGGAGGAAGTTACGGAGGTCACGGAGAAAGAGCAAAAGTAACAAGATTAACGGAATCCGCTAAAAGAAATATCCTATCTTTGAGGCAGTAAACTATACATCTGACATAATGCCGAAAGTGCTTCTGACCGGGATCGCCGGATTCATCGGTTTCCATCTGGCCCGCCGCATGGCACAGGAAGGACATTCCATTCTGGGGATTGACAGCCTGAACAACTATTATAACCCAGAGCTCAAACTGGCCAGACTGAAAGAACTGGGCATTTCGCCCGGATCCATCCGTGACAATACCCCGGTCGCGTCACGAATATTTCCCAGCCTGAGCTTTCTTAAGCTGGACCTGGCCGACCGCGACCTGACCGAACGATTTTTTAAAAAAGAGACCTTCTCCCTTGTCATCCATCTGGCTGCGCAGCCGGGTGCACGTACCAGCCTGACACAGCCCTACGCTTACGTCGACAACAACATCCTGGGATTCATCAACATCCTTGAAGGCTGCCGCCACATACATACAGACCACCTGCTTTACGCAAGCAGCTCGAGTGTCTATGGAGGGAATGTCAAACAACCGTATGCTGAGGATGACAGGGTGGATACGCCCGTCAGCCTGTATGCCGCTACCAAGAGGTCCAATGAGCTGATGGCCTATACCTACAGCCACCTTTTCGGCATGCCTGTGACAGGCCTTCGTTTTTTTACGGTCTATGGCCCATGGGGCCGGCCCGATATGGCGTATTACAAATTTGTGAAGGCGATCGTGGAGAACAGGTCGGTTGACGTGTATAACAACGGCAACCTGGAAAGGGACTTTACCTATGTGGATGATATCATTGAAGGGATACTCAGCGTTCTGAAAAGAAATCCTTCGGGGCAGCCGCCTTACCAGATCTTCAATATTGGCCATTCCGAGCCGGTCAACTTGTTACGCTTCCTCGAGGTCATTGAAGATGCACTCGGTAAAAAAGCCACCAAACGCTTCCTTCCCATGCAGGCCGGCGATGTTCTTTCGACATTTGCAGACACAAGCAAACTGGAACACTATTCAGGATATAAGCCTATTACACCCATACAAGAGGGGATCCGGAAATTCGTTCAATGGTATCTGAGTTACCACTCCATAACCGGCTAGACGATGCGAACCAACAGGCTGCAGTCACCGTATTTCTTTCTCATCCTTGCAATCGTCCTTTCTGTCCCAGCATTCCTGATGTACCTGGGCCTTTTGCCCTTCATTCCGGATGAAGCCATACGCGCACTGGTTTCCCTTGAGATGATGCAATCCGGGGATTATGTCACCCCTACGCTGGGCGGTGACCTCTATATCAAAAAGCCTCCGCTATACAACTGGATCATCGCCGGTTTTTTCCATGTGAGTGGACAGCCAAACGAATTCTTTATGCGGTTGCCGGTCATCCTCTTTTTGCTGATCTATACCTTCACAATCTACCATTTTGTCAGAAAAGAACTGGGAACCCGGATGGGAATACTGGTTGCCCTGATGTTCCTTACCAATGGCCGCGTCCTTTTTTATGAATCGGAACATGGCCTGATCGACATCACGTTCTCCTGGCTGACGTACATGCTTTTCATGCTCTCCTATGGATTCATGAAACAGGAAAGATACCTGTCCCTTTTTTTGTCCGCTTATGCGATCACAGCCGTTTCGTATCTTATGAAAGGATTGCCAAGCCTGGTATTCCTTGCGATATCACTGCTGGTGCTCTTCATCTCACAGAAGAAGTTCAGGATGCTGTTCAACTGGCGGCACTTTGCCGCTATGGGACTGTTTGTGCTCATCGTGGGAGTTTATTATCTGGCATATTTTCACAGGAACGACATTCCCCCTGAGTCACTGTTTTCTGCCCTGATGGGCGAAACAACACGGCGTACCGTGATACGGTTTGGGTGGGTGAGAACCCTTACGCATCTTTTTACCTTTCCACTGGAAATGTTCTATCATTTTCTTCCCTGGACCATACTAGCAGCATTATTATTTGTGAGGGGCAGCCTCAGAAAGATCCGCTCTCATCCCTTTCTGTGGTTCAACGCCTTGATCATCCTCTTCAACGTCATCGTTTACTGGACATCGCCGGAAGTGCATCCACGGTATATCCTGATGCTCATACCTCCCTTTTTCACCCTTCTGCTTTATCTTTATTTTGACCTGAAGAAAGATGAAAATCAATTATGTAAATGGATTGAATATATCCTTGGCGCAGTTTTGATCATCCTGTCCCTGGGGATGCTGTTCCCCCTGTTCGTGGATCCCGTCAGGAAATTTCCAATGATTGGACTTATAAGCATCAGCTTGCTTCTGACCTTGGCTTTGATAACCTACAATTACTGGAAGCAGGAACCTGTGCGTCTTTTTTGGATAGTCATTGCGCTGCTGGTCATCCGGACAGGCTTCAACCTGGTCATCCTGCCTGCGAGGTACATGGAGGCTAAGGAAGTCCATAGCCGTGAGATAGCAAAACATATTGGAAAGGAGACCAGGGGAACGTCGCTATACGTCTGGTGGAATCCGGATCGCATCCCGGATCCGTATTATGGCAAGCGAAGAACCGAATATGCATTCATGTTCTATATCAGTGCCGAGAGGCGGGAACAACTGAGATTTTCATCGGAGATCGACAGCCGGGCTCTTTACATTGCCAGGGAAGAAGATATTGAAGGGTATGAAGTGGATACGATCCGTGAGATCACGCCTCCTGACCACCAGGGCCTCCTTTACCTGATCGCTTTCAAAGAAATGAAAAAGCAGTAGCAGTGGACCATTCTACCTGATCAGGGCCTTCCGGTAGGATTTGATTGCTCTTTTCCTTGCCATTTCATGATCGACCATGGGCTTGGGATATGCCCGGGGATCCCGGTACTCGGGTACCCATTGCTGAATGTAGATCTTTCGGGGATCGTAACGCTCCGCCTGCAGAGACGGATTAAAGACGCGGAAATAGGGCGCTGCATCACAACCGGTTCCTGCGACCCACTGCCATCCACCGTTATTGGAAGAGAGCTCAAAGTCCAGCAGCTTTCGGGCGAAGTATGCTTCTCCCCAGCGCCAGTCGATCAGCAGGTGCTTCACCAGGAAACTGGCAGTGACCATCCTGACACGGTTATGCATAAACCCGGTTGCATTCAGCTCCCGCATCCCCGCGTCCACCAGCGGGTAACCGGTCCTGCCTTCGCACCATCTTGCAAACTCCTCTTCGTTGTTGATCCAGTGAATTTGATCATAGGCTGGTTTGAATGAACCAATGACCACGTGAGGAAAGTGCCACAGGATGTTCCCCATGTAAAACTCCCTCCAGATCAGCTCATTCAGCCATTTCTCGTTGAGATCCAATGCCAGACGGACCAGATGGCGTATCGAGACAGTGCCAAAACGCAGGTGCACGCTCATCCGGCTGGTGCCGCGTATCGAGGGAATATCCCGGGTCAGGTGATAGGTGCGGATGACGCTCTCGTCAGGATCGGCACCCGGGAACTCATAGTCAGCTGAATGGAAGTCCAGCTCTTCCGGAGAGGGCAGGGGACAGGGCGGACATTTCCTGAATGAGGATGCAAACACCTCTGTGTTATAAGGTCTGGAATGTACTTCTGAATAGAGTCCTTTCCAGCGGTTCATGTACGGAGTGAAAACCGTATAGGGTGTTCCGTCCGGCTTCAGGATCTCATCTTTTTCAAATATGAGCTGGTCCTTAAACGTTTTGAATGCAATACCCTGATCCTGAAGTAAATGAGCGATTTTCAGATCCCGTTCCCTGGCGTAAGGTTCATAATCATGATTGCAGTAAACAGCCGAGATCTCACGGGTTGAAGCCAGCTCGTTGAATATCCTGAAAGGATCACCATGGAAAATCCTTACAGAGGTTCCAAACGGGAGAAGCTTTTGCTGAATAGTGTACAGAGCCTTGAGAATAAACAGGATACGGCCATCCTTCCTGTCCTCCAGCTTTTCCAGAATGTTCCGGTCAATAATGAAGATAGGCTGGACGTTCCCCTTTTCTTTCAGTGCATAGTAAAGGCCTACATTATCCTCCAGCCTGAGGTCTCTTCTGAACCAGAAGATTGTGTATGCCATTCGGGAAAATGTTATTACGGATTACCAGATGGTTTCGTCTCCTTTCAGTTCATGCTTTTCACCTTTCCTGAAGTAGCGCCAGTACCGGTTGTCGACCTGTTTACTGGTCCACTGGTTCCAAAAAGCAGGGGAGATCTTTTTACCGTCTTTTGTCTTCAGCCGCATCTGGTAAACGGCAATGACAGGATTGAATACCAAGTCAGTGACACCGATAGTAAACGTTTCGGGGGCAGTTTCATCCTCATTTTTATCTTTCTGGATCTGCACGATGAACTGATTGTGTTCCAGCAACTCTTTGAGGAACGCCGCACGGTTCGCAGCAACTCCCTTTTCCACGATAGTGCAACGGATACCGTTCACTTCTTCCACACTATGCTTTCCTTTGTTCAGTGCCATGGTTTGACTCTTATTGGCTAATTGATCCCTATACTGAGTTTATTGATCAGTTCATAGACGGTATTATAGAAACCCAGGGCGACAATGCCTGCAGTGCAGATCAGCAGTCCCAGCCGGGTGGTAATATCCGAGCTGAACGGTTCGATGGGGTGATCGTTCTTATTGATGAACATGGCTTTTACCACCAGGAGATAGTAGTATAAAGAAATGGTCGCATTCAGTACGGCGATGAAAACGAGCCAGTAATAGCCGCCTGATGCTGCAGACGTGAATAAAAAGAACTTACCGAAGAATCCGGCGACAGGGGGTATCCCTGCCAGGGAGAACAGCGAAAGCATCATCAGGAGGCTCAGCCTGGGATTGGTATGGTAGAGTCCGTTATAATCGTCCATGCTTTCTTTTCCCGTATGATCATGGATCGCCGCAACCACACCGAATGCACCCAGGTTGGAGAAGATATAGACTAAAATGAAATAGATGACAGAAGCCATTCCAAGTTTTGATCCTGCAATGATGCCAAGCAGGATAAATCCGGCCTGGGCGATGGAGGAAAAAGCAAGAAGCCGCTTGAGGTTCTTCTGGCGAAGGGCAAAAAGATTCCCGATGGTCATGGTCAGGACGGCGATGATGTAGGTCAGGTCTTTCCACAGGAAGTCGATGGATGTAAATACAGTATAGAGGACAAGAATGAAAATAAAAACAGCTGCACCTTTGGATATCACCGAAAGATAGGAGGTAACACCGACAGGTGCTCCCTCATAGACGTCGGCCGTCCACAGGTGGAAGGGGACCAGGGATATCTTGAAGCCCATGCCGGCGAAAAAGAAAATGAATCCAAGCACCTGCAGCGGCTCGCTTGAATATGCCGCCTTCACTTCGTTGAAGAAGATGGAGCCCGTGGTACCGTAGATCATCGACAAACCGAAAAGAAGGATACCCGATGAAAGAGCCGAAATGAGGATCAGTTTGATGCCTGCCTCTGCCGAACGCGTCTGGTGGTGAACGTATGCTGCCAGTGCGGCCATGGGGATGGTTGCCAGCTCCAGGCCGAGATAGAACATCAGGAAGTCGCCCGAGGAGATCATGAAGTTCATACCGATCAGCGTAGCCAGCAAAAGGACATAGAACTCGCTCATTTTCAATTTATTCTCTTCCTTTTTTAACCACGTGAACGATTGTAGCATGACGATGAAGAATCCGATGTTCAGGATGTTTTTCATCAGGATGATCAATCCGCTGGTGTGATACATCCCGCCAAAAAGCGTCCCTTCCCTGACAGGCAAGAATCCGATGATCAGGTTGACAAAGAATAAAATGAGAGAGACGGGCAATACAAGGTAACGGTGTTTTGGTCCGGCACCCAGGTCCATTATCAGGATGCTCACTGCCAGCAGGGTCAGCAGCAGCTCATGCCTCATGATCATAAGATCGCTCAGATTCATACACTATCTGTTAGTTGAGTACCAGGGGTACATCATTTACCAAACCGGATAACTTACCTATGATCGGGGCGAGGCTGAAGTTGATCATATCCGAAAGCCACAGGGGTGCCAGCCCAATCCCCGCAATGCCTAACACCAGGATAATGGTGGATATCCTTTCGTACCAGTGGGCGTCGCCCAGGTGCTCAAAATGTTCGTTTTTAATCGGACCCAGCAAAAGAATGCCGATCACCCGAAGGATATACACGGCCGTAATGACGATGGATGTGGTCGCCACGATCGTAACCACTCTGTGGAACGTATCGGCATGCTGGAAGGCACCGACAAAGATGGTGGCCTCTGCCACAAAGCCGCTCAGTCCCGGAAGGCCAAGGGATGCAAGACCTGCGATCACGTATACGGCCGACAGGAAGGGGATTACTTTCATAAGACCACCCATCTGGTCGATGATGCGTGTATGCGTCCGTGAGTAGATCATCCCGATCAAGGCAAAGAAAAGGGCTGTCATCAGACCGTGGGAGATCATCTGGATGATGGCACCGTTCATAGCAGTCTGATTCATCATCAGCAGTGCAAAAAGGACCAGTCCGCAATGGCTGACGGAGGAATAGGCGTTGATGTATTTCAAATCCTTCTGCCAGATGGCTCCAAAAGCCCCGTAGACGACGCTGATGGTGGTCAGGATGATAAAGATCCACGCCATTTCGTTGGCTGCTTCCGGCATCAGGAACATGGCTACGCGGAAGCAGCCATATCCCCCAAGTTTCATCAGTACGCCGGCGTGTAGCATGGAAACGGCCGTGGGCGCCGAAGAATGTCCGTCGGGCGACCAGGTGTGCAGCGGGAACAAAGCTCCCAGGATGCCGAATCCGATGAACGTGAACGGAAAAAAGAAGCGCTGCGCTGTAACAGGAATGTCTGTTTTGGCAATTTCCAGGATATGGAACGTATGCTGCCCGCCAGCCGCGGCCGAATGAAAATAAAGGCCAAGGATGCCGACGGTCAGCAGCGCCGATCCCCCCATGAGCATCAGCGTCAGTTTCATCGCCGAGTATTCCTTCGGTCCCGATCCCCAGATCCCGATCAATAGATACATCGGGATGACCGCCAGCTCATAGAAGAGAAACATGGTGAACAGATCGAGGGAAATAAAGAAACCAAAAACTCCCGAACACAGAAGGATCAGGCTGATGAAAAACTCCCTGGAAAGAAACTCCATTTCCCAGGAAGCGAATACCCCCGCAAAGATGACGACCGCCGTGAGCGCAATCATTGCTACGGATATTCCGTCCACCCCGATGGCATACCGTATGTTCAGGCTTGGAAACCAGGTGCTGTCGGCAGTAAAAAGCATCTCATCCGCAACGCCTGCATTCCTGGCGCTGAGGTACATGAACACCAGCGCCCCGGCCAGGACCAGCTGAATGCTCATCCCCACCGCACTTGCCCACCGTGCACCTTTCAGGTCCCTGGTGAACAGGATGGCCACGATGGTCAGCGCGGGAACAACTACAAATAAGTTCAGAAAATGCATCGCTCGCCTGTCATTTTAGTATAACAAACAGATAAAAACCAGGATCAGCAGCACAGCACCCGATACGAACACAAGCGCATACTGCTGTAATTGCCCCGACTGCAAACCTTTGACCTTTTGACTCGCAGATACAATCACCCAGGCAATCCCGTTAATGGTCCCGTCGACAACATGCCTGTCGAACCAGGCGACCGGGGTGGATATGTATCTGAAAATGACTTTTTTGGTGATGAACAGGTACACCTCATCAATATAGAACTTATGGTACGACCATGTGTACAGGTGCCTGAACGTGGATGCCATCCTTTCGGGCAGGGCGCTCTCCTTGCGGTACATGACCGCAGCCACACCGATCCCTGCCACGGCGATCAGCACCGAAGGTATGGCCACACCCCATTCGATGCGGGTGTCAAGATGAAGTCCGTCGCTGGTGACAAGACTGTGGAATGGGATGAACCCGCTGAATACCGATACCAGGGCCAGCAACATCAGCGGAATGGTCATCACGTACGGAGCCTCCTGAGGCACATGGTGATAATGCGCCTGTTTCCCCTGGAAGATGCTGAAGTACAGCCGGAACATATAAAATGCGGTCAGGCCTGCTACGATGTACTCCACAAAGAACAGGAACTTATTATGATGCCACGCTGCGGCCAGGATCTCATCCTTGCTGAAAAAGCCCGCAAATGTAGGAATTCCTGCAATAGTGAGACAGGCAACCAGGAACGTGATGTGGGTGATGGGTAGATACTTCCTTAATCCCCCCATCTCATTCATGTAATTGGTATGAACGGCATGGATCACGGCCCCGGCACAGAGGAACAGCAGCGCCTTGAACATGGCATGGGTGAACAGGTGGAACATCGATGCCATGAATCCAAGCCCCTCATGCCCTCCGTAGCGAGCAACTCCCAGCGCCAGCATCATGTATCCGATCTGCGACATGGTTGAATAGGCAAGCACCCGCTTGATATCCAGCTGGGTGCAGGCGATCACCGCCGCAAACAACGATGTGAATCCTCCGACATAGGCAACCACATTCAGGGCAGGGATACCCGCAAGCGCATAGACCGGGAACATGCGGGCCACCAGGTAAACGCCCGCAACCACCATCGTGGCGGCGTGGATCAGGGCAGAAACAGGAGTCGGGCCTTCCATGGCATCCGGCAACCATATATGAAGCGGGAACATAGCTGATTTCCCGGCCCCTCCCATGAACACCAGGATCAGCGACCAGGTGATGACCGACAGCCCCAGAAAAGTGGCGCCACCCGCATGGGTCACAGCCGGCCCTGCAGGATCGGTAAGAGTCTGAAAATCGAACGTGCCGGTGGTAAAGGATAGAACCAGGATGCCGATCAGAAATCCCAGATCGGCAAACCGTGTCACGATGAATGCCTTCTTGGAGGCAGCCACTGCAGAGGGCCGCTGATAATAGAAACCGATCAGCAGATAGCTCGAAACCCCTACCAGCTCCCAGAAAATATACATCTGGAAGATATTGGCCGCCACGACAAGTCCCAGCATCGAAAAAGTGAAGAGGGATAAAAAAGAGAAAAACCGTTCATAACCTCTTTCCCCTTTCATATAGCCGATGCTGTAGATGTGCACCATCAGCGAAACGGTCGTGATCACGATCAGCATCATCACCGAGATCGGATCCAGCAATATCCCCATGTCAATATGCAGCGTTTCCGTAAGACGGAGCCAGACCGCGTTCATGGCAATGATGGCCGTATATCCATCTTCGCCGGGTGCTGAAGCAAAAAAATATCGGTAAGCCGTGGTTAACGAAAGGATAAAGGAAACCAGCAGGCCTGCCGATCCCACGATGCCTGAAAACATAGGCTTGAACCTGTTTCCGAACAATCCCAGGAATATAAAGATGATAAATGGGATCAGAAGAATGTAAACCGTATATGCGTATCCGTGCATCTGTACAGACTTAATGTTTCATTTCATCAACTTTTCCCACTTCGATCGAACGGAAATTCCTGTATATGTTGATGATGATGGCAATGGCGACGGCTGCTTCCGCGGCGGCGATCGCGATGACGATCATGCTGAAAAAATGGCCCTGCAGCTTATGGGGGAAAAGATACCTGTTGAAAACCACAAAGTTGATGTTCACTGAGTTCAGGATCAGCTCGATCGACATTAGGATGGTGATCAGGTTCCGCCGGGTTAGGAAACCGAAGATCCCGATAAAGAACATCAGTGTGCTGACGATCAGAAAATAATGAAGAGGGATCCCTTGATGCATGGTTGATGGTTTACTATTTGACTTCTTTTTTAGCAACGATGATGGCTCCGATCATGACGGCAAGCAGCAGGACCGAAATGACCTCAAACGGCAGGGCATATCCGTCCTCACCGTAACTGATCAGATGGCTGCCGATTGATTTCATGGTGCTGGGTATGGCCGGTTCCGCTGAAGCTTTAAAAACGTAACTGTAGATCGTATAAAGTGTAACTCCAGCTCCCAGCAAGACCACGAAGGCCGATGCGATCATGGGCCATTTGCCTGCCATGGCCGCCCTTTCACTGATATGGCTGGTCAGCAGGATGGAAAAGATGATCAGGACTACGATACCTCCGGCGTAGACCGTCAGCTGAACCGCGGCCAGGAACATGTAGTCAAGCATGAAGTAAAGGCCAGCGGTAGCCAGAAGGACAAAAAGCAGAAAAACGGCCGACCGCAGGATACGCCGGGTAAGTACCGTCATCACGGAGAAGACAAGGATTAATCCCGACAATATGAAAAACATGACCAGATTGTTCATAGCCTGCCTGTTTATTCTTTGACGCCCTCCATGATCTTTGAGCCGGGCCTGTTCAGGACCTTGGTAAGCTGTGTGCGATCCCATACGGCATGCTCAAAGGTCTGCGCCATGACGATGGCATCCGAAGGACAATTTTTTACGCATAAGTTACATAGACTGCACATACCCAGATGGTAGATGTGCTTGTCGATGATCCGTTTCTTCTTTCCGTCGGGGAGCAGCACCGTCGCCGTGATGATTTCAATGGAACCGTTGGGGCAGCTTATCTCGCATATGCCGCAACCTGTGCACCGATGCTCGTTGTTCTCATTGTGAGGCATGGTAACCTCGCCTCTGAACCGCTCGAACATCTCCAGCGTGCGCCTGTTCTCAGGATATTGCTGTGTGACGATCAGCCGCGGCCTGAAGAAGTAATAGCCTGTGATCCGCATCCCCTGGATGAGAGTCCAGATGCCTTTCAAAACGTCAGATATATATTTCCAGATCGCGCTCATTAATTTTTGCCTTCTTCTTTAAAAGTGCCATCCCAGCAGTACGATTACGGTCATCAGGATGATATTGAATAAGTTGATGGGTAAAAGGAACTTCCACTCCAGGGTAAGGATCTGGTCGATCCTCAGGCGCGGGAAGGTCCATTTGAACCACATGATCAGGAATATCACGAAGAATACCTTAATAAAGAACCAGAAGACGGGCGGGAGGAGATCCATCACATGGTTGAATCCTTCCAGGTTTCCTACGTGCAGAGCCATCCACCCTCCGAGGAAGACCGTGGTGGCCATGGCAGAAACAATGAACAGGTTGACATACTCGGCCAGGAAGAAGAAAGCGAATTTGATCCCGGAATATTCCGTATGGAATCCTGCGGTCAGTTCGGATTCGGCTTCTGCCAGGTCGAAAGGTCCCCGGTTGGTCTCTGCCGTACCGGCGATAACAAACACAAAGAATGCGATGATGGCCGGAATATGTCCACGGTAGATGAACCATCCTGCGCGCTGTGCTTCGACGATCCCTGAGAGCTGCAGTGTGCCGGCCATGATGACGATGGTGATCAGCGACAGTCCCACCGAAAGTTCGTAGCTGATGATCTGTGCCCCGCTTCTCATGGCTCCGATCAGGGAGTACTTATTGTTGCTTGACCAGCCAGCCAGCAAGATGCCAATGACCCCGACAGCCGTGATGGAGGTCACGAAAAACACTCCAATGTCGAAATCGAAGGCTTGCAGCCCTTTGGCAAACGGTATGACAGAGATGGCCAGAAAGGTCACAATGATCACGATGAAGGGTGCGAGGTTATACAGGAACTTATCCGCCCTGGCTGGCTGGATCAGCTCCTTCATCAACAGTTTGATGAAGTCGGCGATGGTCTGGACCAGTCCCCATGGACCAACCCGCATCGGGCCCAGCCGCTGCTGGAAGAAAGCGCATACCTTTCGTTCGGCATATACCAGGAACAAGCCGAATACGGCCACAAAGAGCAGGATGACGATCCCTACGATTGCCCATTCCATCGCCAAGGTCCCCGTCGGGGATAACCGGGAGCTGAGTCCATCATGGATAGACTGTGTCAGTGTGGAAAAATCGTAGATACTGAATGCCATATCGTTGGTTTTACCTGTCAATATCCGGGATCACCAGGTCGAGCGAAGACATGATGGCCACCAGGTCGGCGATCTTCCAGCCTTTCGACATCGCGTGGAGTGCTGAGAGGTTGGAAAAGCCGGGGGACCGGAATTTCAGCCGGTAGGGACTTTTTTTGCCGTCACTGATGATGAAGACGCCAAAATCACCCCTGGCTGATTCCACCCGCTGAAAATACTCTCCTTCCGGCAGTTTGACCACCCCCTTCATTTTGACCTGAACATCTCCCTCAGGGATGTTGTCAATCAGCTGCTCGATGATCGACATCGACTCCCACATTTCTTTTATCCTGACCTGGTACCTGGCCAGTGTATCACCCCGGTCATCCAGCGCTTCCTGAAAGCTGACAAACGGATAGGCACTGTATGGAAGATGTTTCCTGACATCGCAGGAAAATCCCGAGGCTCTTCCGGAAGGACCCGTAACGCCATAATTGATGACCGCTTCCTTAGGGAAGATCCCGATACCACGTGTCCGTTCCTGGAAAATGACGTTCCCGGTAAGCAGTTGGTCGTACTCCGGCAGTTTTTTTCTGAAATAGTTCAGGAAATCATGGACACGCTTTTGAAAATTAGGATGGATGTCGAACATCAATCCTCCCGGGATGCTGTAATGAAGAGTAAGTCGCGCCCCGCAGGTTTCCTCAAAAATGTCCAGGATCTTTTCTCTGTCGCGTAATCCATAGAAGAAGGTGGTCAGGGCGCCCAGGTCCATGCCCATGACGCACCACCATAACTGATGCGAGGCCAGTCGCTGAAGCTCACTGAAGATGGTACGGATGTACTTCACTCGGTCAGGAACCTCCACGCCGAGTGCATTTTCAATGCAAAGGCACACCACTTCCTCATTCATGTGCGCCGAGAGGTAATCCATCCTGTCGGTCAGATAAGGGATCTGGGGATAGGTGAGTGACTCGCACATTTTTTCTATCCCGCTGTGGATATACCCGATGTGCGGATCCACATGGTGGACGATCTCACCTTCCAGCTTGAGCAAAAGCCTCAGCACACCATGGGTTGAGGGGTGCTGGGGCCCCATGTTCACAAGATATTCCTGCGTCTCGATCCGATCTGGTTCTGCTTCTTGCATGTCTTAACGATCAACGATCCTCACTTCATCAACATAATCCTTTCTCAATGGAAACCCCCATTCATCCGACAGGAAAAGCCTCCTCATGTCGGGGTGGCCCTTGAACCGGATGCCAAGCAGGTCAAAGACCTCCCGCTCATGAAATTCAGCCGTCCTCCAGATATCGGAAACGGTAGGTAAAACCGGGTTTATACGTGACAGTGTCCTGGTCTTCAGTACAAGTATGTTTCTGTGAACGGTGGACTCCAGGTGATAGATCACCTTCATATGGTCATCAAAATCGGCGCCGGTGAGGCAGATAAGGTAATCAAACGCCGTGGAAGGATTCTCTTTCAGTTCCCTGGCAAGGTAACGCAGCTGATCTTCAGGAACCATGACCTCAGGAAACTGCTTTCCCATGACCACCACAGCAGCTGGTTCAAGCGACTGAATATGTGCATTAAGTTCTTCCGGGCTCATATCATCGGATTCAGCGGATTTGTCTCCTGAGGCAACTGTCTGGACCTTTTCCCGACGGTACGCTGTTTCTTTATTTTTTTCTGAAGCTGCATGATACCATAGAGCACTGCTTCAGGGCGGGGAGGACAGCCGGGTATATAAACATCCACAGGGATCACATGGTCGGCTCCTTTCACCACGGAATAGGAGTTATAGAAAAAGGGCCCTCCGGAAATAGCGCAGGCTCCCATCGCAATCACGTATTTGGGCTCTGCCATCTGGTCGTACAGCCGTTTGAGCACGGGTGCCATTTTGTAAACGATGGATCCGCTGATGAAGATCACGTCTGCCTGGCGGGGTGTGGCCCTGGCTACCTCCGCACCAAACCGGGCGAAGTCGTGCCGTGATGCTCCTGTGGCCATGAATTCAATGGCACAGCAACGCGTTCCGAAGGTCAGGGGCCAGAGGGAGTTGGCCCTTGCCCAGTTGACCAATGTGTTCAGATTGGCCAAAACGATGCCCCCGTCGGCATATTGCTCAACAATAGGGTACTGGTTCTTGTAAAATGGATCGTGTATCTCTTTTTTTCGGATTATTCCCATTTTAATGCATGTTTTTTCCAGGCATAGAATAAACCCAGCATAAGGATGAAGAAAAATATCAGGATCTCCGCCAGTGCTACTGTATTGCCTTTGACTACCGTCACAGCCCATGGAAAGATGAAGACTGTTTCTACGTCAAAGATCAGGAAGAGGATGGCAAAAAGATAGTACCCGACAGTATATTGCAACCATGCTCCGCCGATGGTCGGAATACCGCATTCGTAAGGTTCAAATTTCTGGGGATTAAAGGATTTTGGCGGTATGAAACCGGAAAACAACAAGGCTGCCCCCACCAGTACAACAGCAACAATGAAGAACAGGACCAGCGACTGACTCTCCATAGGTTTGCATTTGAAGGCGTCAAAAATATGAAAAACCTTGTATTTGAGTAAAAAATTTGGGGAAAGGGATGTTGTTTAGAGGGGGTATAAATAAGGCACAAAGGCACAAAGGCACAAAGGCTTCAAGGCATTGGAGTTTTTTAAAGATTTGGGATTATTCTTTTGGTTCCTGGAGATATTCATTGATAATTCTAAGGGCAAGGTCGTAGTGGTTTTCGGTGACATAGATCAGGGCTGAATCTTCGGGAGCTCCGGAGGCCCAACCGGCGATCACACTTTCTTCCAGGGTGTTGCGCAGCATGGCCTCTATGCCATTCTCCCGAAGCAATTCCAGCAAATAATTCGCCTCTACGACAGATCCTGTGTAAATCCGTTTGATGCCAATCTGTTCTTCCATACTTATGATTTTTGTGTTTGCAAGATACGAATAAAAAACTGATCAATTTTATGGATCAACTCTAAATTTTTAGTATATTGCAGGATTATAACGGAAATCGGGATCGGATCTTTTAATTTCTAAGGAAATGAAAAAAGCATTACTTATGCTGAGTAGTTTCGGATTCGCTATCGTTTTGATGGCTCAGACTCTCGACCAGCAGGTTATTGCTACTGCAGGAAATTACAGTGAAGCTGGAGGAATATCTGTGAGCTGGACGCTGGGTGAATGCGTCATTGCAACATTTGGAAATGATGATATCATCCTGACCCAGGGCTTTCAGCAACCCCTTATGACATTAACCGGTCAGCTGCTTTACATACCGGCAGGGTGGAGCGGGATCTCCAGCTGGGTGGATCCCACGATATCCCTTGCAGAGCATATTTTTGATCCTGTGGTGGGCCATCTGATTATCCTTCTCAATCCATTTGGCCAGGTGTACTGGCCTTCCCAGGGGATCAACCAGATCGATCCTCCTCCTGCAGAGGAACCCGGGTGGGTGCCTCATCACGGGTATATCGTAAAAATGGATCAGGAAGCACTCGTCCTGGTGGAGGGTACAGCTGAATCAGACCTGTCCGTGGACCTCCCATCCGGTTGGTATACCATCCCCGTTCTTGCCCAGAATGTTGTTTCATCCTCCGACTTGTTCGGCCAGCTGGATCCTCACCTGGTCATTGTCAAGGAAATAGCCGGCAACCGGATATGGTGGCCTGCAATGGGGGTGTTTTCACTGACAACCGTTGAACCGGGCAAATCCTACCAGGTATTGCTGACTGCCACTGTCGCTCTCGACTTCACTGCATTCAATGCACCTGAACCGGTAGGCCCGGCAAACAATGAACTGAACGAGTTTGTCAATAACACTCCCTGGAACGATGTTGAATTCACAGGTACATCACACACCATCGCCATTGATAAAGATGCATGGAGTGAACTCCCTGGAATTGGTTTTGGGGATTACCTGGGCGTTTTTACCCAAAATGGCCTTTGCAGCGGGATGATCATCTATACCGGCAAAAGAGAACCTCTTTCCATAACGGCTTTTGGAGATGATTTCACTACTGCCTCGACAGTGGAAGGCTTTACGGGTAACGAATATATGAGTTTTCGCCTCTACCGACCTTCAACCCAAGAAGAGTTCACCATTACCGCAACCTTCGATCCATCCCTACCAAATACCGATCTTTATCTTGGTAACGGGCTTTCCAGGATCACTCATATGAGCATGATGGCAACGGCAATAGGGGAGAACGGCCTGAACGATGTTGAGATTTATCCAAATCCCGCCTGCGAGAGCGTGATGATCAAATGCATAGGAAATATCTCCGCTGATGCTATCCTCGCGTTGTACAGCATGGCGAGCGGTAAACTGATCAGGGAAGTCAGGCTTGAAAACAACCTGACCGAACTGAAGATCCAGGATCTCGCTCAGGGAGTCTATTTCATCAGGATTACGGATGGGCAGGAAATCATCATTAAAAAGCTCATCAAGCACTCGAATACGTTCAATAATTAAAGGAGAAATGATCATGAAAAGAATGCATTTCCATTATCTCTTTGGTCTGACAGCTGTCTTTTTCATTGTACCCTCCCTTCTGAAAGCCCAGTTACCGCCGGGATGGGATTATGCACCCTCTTATTCTTCCCATGTGATCGTCATACCGCTCAGCGCCAATCCAACCCTTAACGGGGAACCGCTTAGCACCGGCGATCATATCGGGGTGTTTTATGATAATGGCGGTGTACTGAAATGTGCCGGGGCAGTGATCTGGGACGGGACATTCAATGTATCGGTCAGCGCCTGGGGTGATGATCCCTATGAAGCTGGAAAACAGGGTTTTTATGATAACGACTTGATCCACTTGAAATTATATCACTGGGCCACCCCGGAGGAAATAGAGGCTGAAGCGACTTGGCAGAATGACTGCCCCGGATGCAATTATTGGGATGGGCTATGGCACGATTTCGGTTTGTCAGCCCTTGCCACACTGCAAGCTACTACCATTTTGCCGGGCGATTCAAACTGCGATGGAACGGTGAACGTCCTGGATATCATCACGACCGTCAACTATATCATGGGGCTGGATCCTTCCCCCTTTTGCTTCGCCAGCGCGGATACCAATGGAGACGCGGTCATTTCCGTCCTTGACCTGATCATTACCGTCAATATCATCATGGCTGGATAGGGAATTCTACCTTACCAATACGACTTTGCCGTTCGCCGCTTGCCGTTCGCCATTCGCAGTTAACCTGAAATAATAGACACCCGGAGATAGTCCCCAGGTATCCCAGTGAACCGTGTATTTCCCAGTCTGTTGAAACGTGTTGACGGGAACGGCGACTTGTCTGCCCGCGTCATCTGTGATTTCGAGGGTAACAACCGTCGCCTGATATACTTCATAGTGAAATGTAGTTGATCCATCAGATGGATTTGGGAAACAATGACAAGTTAACAGTGCTCCCTTACCAGTTAATGGAGAAGGAATGCCATCGGGCTTTGAACCGAATTCATAAGCCCCCATGTCTATCGTCCGGAAGTCGTCGCCATCACCATCCCAGATGCGCAGGTTCCCGGCGATATCTCTCAGGGGCAGACCCTGTCCGGTAGTATCAGGAGTTCCCGTATCAATGCAGGGAGATCCACCGGTAAGAATGAATGGATGGGAACCGGTACCGGCGAATTTCGGATTCTCTTCGATGTTGTTTTCACCTGCCGCTCCTCCTTTAATATCGGAGAAGCTAATGGTTGGATTCCCGGTGGTATGGATCTCATCGGGAGTGTTGTCCCATATGATCGTATTCCGGATCATAAGGGGATAGTCCTGGCTGGATATTCCACCACCGGACTGTTCTGCATAATTGCCGGTAATTGTCAGGTTCTGAATAAGAGTTTCCGTTAAGCCAGCAATCAGAATCCCTGCACCACGGGTCGCATGGTTGCCACTGATGAGGACATTTTGCAGCCTGGATTTCAACAGGCCTGCCATGGAAGATGTCCCCGCTTCCAGGTAGACACCTCCGCCAAACTGAGCAGTGTTGTTGATAACAATTACATTCACCAGTGAGGGATGTGCTACCGGATCCGTCGACGATCGCGACCGGCAGCTGACGCCTCCCCCGTACATGGCCGTGCAATCATGTATCTTCAGATTCTCAAGCCGGGGGCTTGCATTGTAAACGTTGATCCCACCTCCATTGGCATCCGTAAGACCGTTTCGTATTGTAAATCCACACAGTAAAGCAGTACTGTCTTCCCCGTTGGAAATTTCCACTGCATCGTCGGCATCATGACCGTCGATAATGGTCTGGGAAATATTAGCCGTGTCACCGGTAGTCAGGAAAAGACTGGTAACGGTAATGTTCTTTCCCCAGAAGTTAATGTTTTCAAGGTAGGTTCCCGGTGAAACGAGGACCGTATCACCCTTTTCAGCAGCGGAGATCCCGGACTGAATGGTTGGCTCATCGGCGGGGACGCGGATGAGCTGGGCGTCTAATGAACTGTTTATGAGGAGGATAAAAGTAATGGTTATGAGATGCCTGATGGTCATTGTTAAATTGTTAATTGTCAATGTTCATTGTTAATGATAAATCATGACTAAAAATAATCAGATTTAAGATATTATCCAAATTATGTTGAAGAATCATTGCATTATCCCATATAGTAGGCTGGTCATCAGGTTTACAGGTCTACAGGTGTTCAGGGGGCGGGAGCCGGGAAGCCGTTTGGGATTTGAATATTGGATTTGTTTGGATTTTGGTGCCTGGAATTTGGAATTTAAGGAGCATCTTCCTAGAACTCAGACACATCAAAGTACCTCCCAATCGGCATGATATACAGTGGTTCCTCTTCCTCCGGCAGCTGCATCACCGCTCGTACCGCCGCATCGTCAAACGCTCCGATGGCGCAGGTCCCTAGGTGCAGGGCTTCGGTCTGCAGGTAGACGTTCTCTGCCGAGTGTCCGAGATCCATGCATACGTACCGTTCACGCCCCCGGTCCCCGTATCTTTCGGTCGTCCGGCTGTAAACCGCACTGTAGAACAAACAGGCCGGCGCATCACTGATCATCTCCTGGTTCAGTGCAGCAACAGATAGCTCCTTTTTGATATCCTTATCGATGACCCTGGTGATCTTATGTTCACGCGAATCGTACCGGTACACTCCTGGTTCGATTCCACGGACATTGCCAACAAGAGCATAGATCTCCAGGGGGTACTTTGCCCCGGCAGAAGGTGCCGTCCTGAGCCCACCACGAGTCTGCGGATAGCCCTGCAGGGGCTGTGTGATCCCGTAGGCTGCCCAGAGGACCTGAGACAGATCTTCGGCAGTAATGGCATCTTTCAGGTAGGACCGGTGCGAACGACGGTGCTGTATGGCTTCCTCCACCGAGATATCTCCCTTGATACGCGGAGTGGGAAGTACGTACGTAAGTGCAGAATTTTCGGTCATGATCAGGTCAGTTTTATCTTCCTGCGTTTTTACCTTTTCCGCGCAGCCAGTAGCTAAAATAAGCGGAAAAAGCAACAGAACAGTGTTGTTGATATGTTTCATGGTTGTATTAAATATTAATGATCGCATTGAGTGTCTTAAACTGACCGTCTTATTGCAACACCAGTTTCTTCATAATCGTTTTATCCTTTGTCTGAATCGTAAGGATATACATTCCCTTTGGATACCCGGAAAGGTCAATCTGCATTGAATGACCGGCCCATTTGAACTCACCGGCCAGCATTCCTGTCATTGTATAAAGCTTGATCGGGGAGCAGTGATCACCCTCGGCAGGCGATCCTTCAACGGTCACCATGATCACGTCAGTGGTGGGATTGGGATAGACCCGTATACGATGATCTTCTTCAGATATGCCGGTAATGAAAGGGGACACCGTAAAGACCACCAGGTTACAGGCAACATCAAGCACTGGATTGAATCCATCATCACAATCATCACAGGTTTCGCCGGTTACGCAATCCGGATGGTTGGGATGGCAGAGATCGACATAATCCTCATAGAAAACATATCCCAGTTCCACATCTTCTTCAGCAATGAAAGGAGTCATATCGTAATCGAACCACTGGGCAATGGTACCCGGACACCATCCCGCACGGTTGTGGTACCAGGTGCCGTTCTGTGGCTGGCATCCATCGGGATTCGGATTGCAGTCGTACCAGTTATACTGTTCGAACGTTTGTTCCCCGTTCACCCAAATATGGTGTGTGGCTTCATAGAATTCAGCCGCATTGCTGGTATTCAGATCTCCCCATCCATGCCCGGTGGACACCAGTTTTAGCTTGGCTGCGGCGGCCTCCTGAGGGAATTCGAAGTTCCAGTTTCCGACGGGCTGGAGGTTGGCATAATCCCCAAACGGATAAATTTCATTCCAAACCTCATAAATAGTGCTGTAAAAGTATTCCGGAGTTCCTTGCCTGTAATGCAGGGTCAGTCCCCACAGGTAACCGTTATCGAGCGTACTGCAGTTGAACCGGAACTCCACTTTGCCCAGAAGTAGCGACATGTAATCCGTAAGATCAATGACACTGGAGCATTCCACACTATATGGGGTGATATACCGGATGATCTCGTACCATTTACCGTCGTGGCCTTTCACTTCAACACCTCCAACCCTGTCGTATTCACCGCATCCACCCTCCGGGGGGCAGGTAACCGACAAGATGGCTGTCACTTTGTCGAATGCTCCGAAAAAGGAGGGCAACTCAGCGGACACGACCTGCGAAACATTATTCGGGTTCAGCCATATATTTTCTGCTGCCTGCACTTCCATGTCAGAAGCCCCGGGTAGAATGGTTATGCTGGTCGTTTCTTCGGCTGAAGCTCCGAAATTATTGGTGGAAATCACGCTGATGCTGTAAGTGCCATAATCCGGGGGCATCCACCAGGCTGTATAATGACCATTGAAGTGATTCTGTGCCGGTATCGTCTGGCCGTTGACCACAAATTTAACATCATGAACAAAGAACAGCTCAGGATAATCGATGGTGGAAACCGTTGAGAGCAGTATTTCCAACAGAGAGGGCACAAAAACATCTCCTGGCAGCGGATGCCTGATATCAATTTCGGGGAGGAAGGTCATTGGATTGAGGACCATAAAGGTGTTGACGATCGGTTCTGCCGGATCGAACACTTCGTCACCGGGTTGTGACGCTTCAATGGCGACCTCGCCGGCTGTCCCTGTAAGGGTGACGATATTGCCATTGATGGTGGCCGGCCCGGAAAGCACCTGAAACATCACCTCCAGACCTGACGTGGCTGTGGCTTCAATGCTGAAGGAGGGGTCAGTTGTCAGATGATGGGGGATCTGAGGGAACGAAATGGCCTGATAACCGGGATCAAGCTCACCATTGAAATTCGAGGTTTCACCCGTCAGGGCGAAATTCATAAGGTCGGCATCCCTTTCGCCGATACCGGTCTCACTGATAAGCTTTGTGATTGCCGTGTTGTCGCCCCCCGGATCTCCCTGGTTAAACTTATAATACAACTGCAACCCTGACTCTGTGCCTGTCAGCTCATCGTTCATGATGTCCTGGATCTGCGTTTGTGTCAGGGCGATGTTCCAGGCGGATATTTCATCAACCCTCCCCCCGTACACAAAATTGAATCCGCCTAAGATGCTTTTGCCGATCGCAAAGGTTACTGTTTCACCCACGAAATTTCCTGAGGCCGCCTTGCTGCCGATAAAGTTCCCGTTGACATATAGCGTTATGGCGCTTCCATCGTAGATCCAGGCTATGTGCTGCCAGACCTGGGGAATGATCGTATTTGCAGGTGCAACATATTCATGAAATCCTGCAGTGGTAACCAACCGGCATTCCATAACGCCGTTGTTCAGCTGGATCAGATAGAATTCCGCCGTTCCGGCACCTGCCCGAAAGCCCATATAACCCTGGCCGTAGGCCAGCTGGTCGCAATAGAACCACCCGGTCAGGGACAGCTGGTTGGTCCCGGAAAAATATTGCGAACCGTTAGGCAACTGAACGAAGTCGTCAACCCTGTCGAAATGCAGGTATTGATTGCTTTGTGAAAGAAGCAGGAAAGGATTCAGCACAAGGATAAGAAGTGCAAGGAACCTGGTTTTGGAATTGAACATTTTCATTGTTTTATAATTTTTGGGTTTACTCTGTTCTTCATATAAGTAACACGTTATCATGCTATTACGGGACCCACCAGATCTTGATTTCCGGTGTGTCTCCTCCCTGTCTGGCAATAGCCTGTTCACAGTTCGCCGAGTTGAATTCCATTTCCGAGGGAGGGTAGGGCAGTCGGTAATGGCTGATCGGAGCTCCTTCCCGGGGAGTTTTGCCCGTTCTTCGCGCGAGCGCATAGGCTTCCCATGGCTGACGGAAAGCATCGAGCCACCATTGCGTATAGATGAACAGCAGCTTTTCCTCCTCCGTGACTGCATTCCAGCTGCCGAACTTCATCAGCACGGAAGATGCGTCGATTTTATCAGGAATGGTCACCATATCAGTAAAAGCCAGGCGGGAGGTCGGTAATTGTGAATTTTCGGCTACACTCATCCACCACCCGACCGAAGCATTGATCCCGTTCATGTACTCAATATCTGCCTGGTCCTTATCCATGGCCACTCCGATCCCCCTGAAATAGGCTTCCGCCTTGATAAAATGGATCTCCGCACCGGTAATGAAAATAATGGGCATGTAGTCCATGTCCGCTACAATGAAATAATTAAAAGGAGAATACAGGCAGGTTTCTCCCTTGATATAGAATGCTCCTGCCTGATCCCGGTGTGTGCCATAAGGAATTCCTCCCTCCGAAGGAGTACCGGCTTCGGGCAACTGGGGAAAAGGTACCCATTGATCATCATTGTTCGTTTCGAAGAAAATATAAGCACGCGGATCAAAGATCCCGCTACCGTCGGTGTTGTCATTCTCCGAAAGTTGGTGCCAGATAGCGGATCCCATCCTAAGGTTGTTGTGCTCCCGGAAGGACCAGTTAAGGCTCTCATTGCGAAAACCGATCGCTGCCGGCCACAAGCAGGCACTTTCGAATACAGGTGTAATGAAATCGTATCCTAGAAAGACCGGTTTGTCGTTTTCGATGATGTCGTGGATAATCTCACCGGCCAGTTCGGGCTCTATTTCTGCCATCCTCATGGCATGGCGCATCCTCAGCGAATTGGCAAGCTTTTTCCATTTCAGCATATCCCCGTTGAACAGCTTATCGAACTGAATAAAGGTAGTAAAAGGTTCCGCCGGTTCAGCAGTATCATCAATCTGCCCGTCGGCCCATTTCAATGTCTCCAGCAGTGCAAGGTAGATATCCTTCTGGGTGTCGTATTCGGGACGCAACAGATCAAGGTCCTGAAATCCGTAACCCGCTTTGCTGAAAGGGATGTCTCCGAACAAGTCCGTAACTTTAAAGGTTTTCATGGCCAGGGTGATCTCCAGCATCGCCTTCATGTTCATAACACCGGGAGAACCGTCGTACGTGCTGAAGCGTTTCTGAAGCTCCCTTATTTCGGGGAGAGAGCCGTAATAGTTGCTCCATATCTCTTCCGTTCCCAGGGTAAAGTTACCCCAGGCTTCTTCGGTCAATGCAGCCTGTTGTGTCTGCTTGTAAAGGATTTCGTTGTTGATGTAGAACTGCTCATTCCACCCAAGCTGCAATGAAGATAGTACAGCGTTGAACAGGGCTCCGTCACTGGCCGTCGTGAAATTGTTCGGATTGGTGTTGATCTCTTCAAAGTCCTTCGTACAGGATACCAGAAACAGAAGGAGAGGCAACAACAAACTGGCTGTTATGTTCTTTATATTCATGGTAATTTCCATTCAATAATTCGTTACTGAGTTTCAGAATGCAGCTGAGACACCAAACGTGACTGACATCGTACCGGGCATTGATCCCCATTCGAATCCCTGTGCGTTGCCCGATCCCATGATACCTTCCGGATTGATCCTGTCAGGCAGGGAGGTGTATATGTAAAACAGATCCCTGCCGGCAACAGAAAGGGTCAGGTTCTGAAAGATCCTGGTCTTTTCAACGATTTTCCCGGGCAGGGAATACGACAGGGATATTTCCCTCATTTTCACCCATGAATTCTCAAGGATTCCTGGCGTGGAAAGAAATTTTCCCCACCCTCCTGCATTGGGCAGGTATTTATAATAGTAGTGCACCACCTTGTTATTGGGAGAGCCGTTTGAAAGGACCCCATCGAGAATGATCCCTGTATTGGACGTATTCCCGTCAGGATCTGTATACGGGAGTCCTCCGCCTTCCCGCTCCTTGAGTGTCTCTGGGCTCTGCCCTGTCTGGAGGGCAATGACATAGGATCCGCAATAGATCTCGCCTCCCCATTTGGTGTCGATCAATGCCGCCAGCCTGAGCCCCTTGTAAATAAACTCAGTCTGCCATCCTGCAATGAAATCCGGGCTGGCGTTCCCGATGGGGACACGGGTATCGGTGATCAGGTATTTCGTCCCTTCCTCGTTGACGATGGGCTCTCCATTTTCATGGTAGATGTAATCATAACCGTAGATCGTTCCATATTCATCCCCTTCCCTGAGTGCCATGGCAGGACCGTTCAGGCCCCAAATGTCGGCCAGCGGATACACTTCTGCATTTTTGCCAAGGCTTTCCACATAATTTCTGTTCCGGGAGAAGTTGATCCCGGATTTGATCAGAAGGTCTTTTTTCTGCAAAGGGACCGTATTCAGGATGACCTCAAATCCGTAATTCGTGATGACTCCTTCGTTGATGGTGATCTTCTGTGCCCCTGACGACGTAGGTATCGGAAGTCCCTCCAGGATCTGCGAATAGCAATACTTGTCGTAATAGGTGAAATCCAGGTCGATCCGGTTCCCGAACAGACCAAGATTGACACCAGCCTCCCACGAATTAACCCGTTGCGGCAACAGTTCAATGGGTGGTATTACATCCGGGAAAGAAGCTGACTGATCTCCTCCAAAAATGCCTGAATTATAGTTGAAGTCAAGCATATATGGCTCTGTGTCGGTGGCTGTGTGTGACCATCCTCCCCGTATTTTCATAAAGTTGAGCCAACCGGCCTTCTCCTGGATGTTGAATGCCTCCGTGACGATGAAGCTGAGGGACACCGAAGGATAGAAATAGGAGTTGCTTTCAGGGGGCAGGGTGGACGACCAGTCGTTGCGGCCGGTCGCCTCAAGGAACAGGTAGTTGCCATAGGAAAGGTTCAGGAAAGCATATACCGAATTGTTCCTTTCCTGCTTGATGGATTCACCCGGTACCATTCCACCCGGGGAATCACCGGGATTCTCCAGGATCACCTCGCCATCTTCATTGGTGACATAGGTAGGGGAGGTGTAGTTATCAAACGTATACCGATTGGGGAAGTACCACTGGCCGGAATGGCCCCTGATCTCATACAGGCGATAGTCCCACCGGCTGGCTCCCAGGGTGAACTTCGCATTCATCTTTGGATGCAGGATATTATTCTTGTGGGCTGTGATCATTCCTTCAAATATGTCAGAGTATGTCCTGTTCAGGCTGTTGGCGTAGTATCCCTCTTTGATGCCCAAAACATCAATAGGCTTATTTCTGGTCGTATACTGGTCCAGGTTGAAATCCCTGCCTGCCCGTCCGGTGAGGTTCAACCAGGATGTGGGATCATAGGTCAGGCTGAGCGCTCCCAGGTACTTGTCTCTTTTCAGTGTGGTATTGTTGTTATAATAATCCCACCAGAGTGTCGGATTGATGTACAGAAACGGGTATCCCTCCTGTGGATTGCGTGATCCATCGGGATATTCATAGGATTCCCGGTCGATTCCCTGGTAACTTCTTGGCCAGGAATAGAGGAATCCCTTGCTGAACGAATCGGCCGATTCGCCGAGCATCGGGCTGTTCAACCTGTTGTAGTTGATATAGGATAGGCTGAGGTCAACTGCCACCCTTGAGGATATTTTCAGGCTCGAGCCCAGATTGATCGTAGTGCGGTCGAAATCACTGTTTTCGACGATGGCTTTGTTATCCTGCCGGGTAATAGATACCCGGATACTACCTTTTTCATTTCCTCCCGATGCGGCGATGTTATGCGTCTGGGTATAACCATCCTGGAACACGGATTTATAATTATCCGGCTGGGGCAGATACGCCCGCATCTTACCGTCCCACCATCTGACCATCTGTCCTTCCATTTTGGGCCCCCAGGAGACTGCAGATCCATAATAACCAAATTCCTCCGTGGTTGATCGCGTGTCGCCCTCCTGGTTGATGATCAGGTTGTCGGTACCATAGATTCCGGGATAAAGCAACGTATCGCCATTCATGGGAAACGAGGGAGGGGTGAACGAAATCGGTCCGCCGGCGCCGTAGGTGTTCTGTACCTCCCTGAACCGGTAGGGATGCACCCATTTATAGCTGTAGGTGTACGAGATACCAATGCCTTCCTCTTTTTTACCTTTTTTTGTGGTGATCAGGATCACGCCGTTGGCCCCTTTGGCCCCATACAGGGCAGACGCCGCACCACCTTTGAGTACCGTATATGTCTCAATATCCAGGGAATTGATGTCCGCAATGGAATTACCCCAGTCAACGCCGCGGCCGATATTCTCCAGGCCCGGGATATTTTCCATGGGAACGTTGTCCACCACGATCAGGGGCTGGTTCCTTCCGCTTAACGTGTTGTTTCCCCTAATGACGATCCGGGTGGAACCACCCTCCACGCCATCCCCCTGCGACACCTGAACACCTGCCACCCGCCCGACGATGGCGTTAAGGATATTGGGTGAGTTGGACCTGGTCACCACCTCAGGCTCAATTTTCTCGGTGGAATATCCAATTTCCCGCTCCTGGCGCTTCACGCCCAATGCGGTCACCACGACCTCTTCCAGTTCACTTGCTGCAACCGACAGAACGACATTGATCATGGATTGATCCAGTACAGCGATCTCAAGGGTCTTATATCCGATGTAACTGAATTGCAAGGTGTCTTCCGGATAGATACCGGTCAGGGTGTAGTTCCCCTCTAGATCAGTCGCTGTTCCCCTTACGGTCCCTTTCACCACTACGGTCACACCGGGAATGCCCCTGCTGTCATCCTCTGAAGTGACCTTGCCTCTGATGGTCCTGGATTGTGAAAAAACAAAACTGGCGGTTAGTGTCAAAAGTATGATGAAAAATGCTCTGGCTCTCATGATGTTTCCGAATTGATACCTGTCGTTTGCTCGTTGCCTGCAATGATGGATTTCTGAAAAGTAATCTTTGTTCATATATCATTAATGAATGACAAGTTACTTAACCTTCATTTCAAGATCATTCCTGACCTGCAGAATATATACACCTCTGCAGTAATTCTCCAGGGGTATCAACCGGTCTTCCCCCTGCCATTCAAACTGATCCGTCAGGTTACCGCTGACCGTATAGATCTCCACCATATAGTCATGATCATACGTGTTCCCCGTCATAGATAAGATCGTCCGATTCGTAGCGGGATTTGGATAGAGCTTTATGTCAGTCATGGCAGGGTCATCTGCCCCGACAAACATTGAATTGCTGTACGATACCAGGTTGCCCGATACCATAATGTATGGATTATAGGTGTCGCTGCAGTTTGAGCAGGTCACTCCGGTCACGCAGTCCGGATGGTTGGGGTGGCACAAGTCAACATAATCCGGATCAAACTGGTATCCGATGACCAAATCGGACATGGATGTGTATGGAGTGAGGTCATAATCATAGACGTGGCTGATCGAACCCGGGCACCAGCCCGACCTATTGTAGTACCAGGTGCCGTTTTGCGGCATGCAGCCATCCGGATTTGGATTGCAGTCCACCCAGAGGTTTTGTTCAAAAGCGCTGGTCCCGTTAACGAAGATGTGGTGCGTAGCATTGTAGAATTCAGCTGCGTTCCCTGTGTTCAGTTCGCCCCAGTTATGTCCCGTGCTGATGATCTTCAGCCGGGCGCCCTGGGTGCCTGTTGGGAAATTCCAGGTGACCGGCTCCACCGGCTGAAGGTTGGCGTAATCCCCAAAAGGGTAGGCTCCTCTCCAGATGACGTCCACCCGGGAGTAGTCGAAGGATGGCTGGCCTTCGGTAAACGTAAGGTCCACATCCGTGATCAGTCCGTTCTGATAGGTTTCAATGTAGAATCGCATATCCACGATCCCCTGGAATATTGAGGCATAATCCGTGACGTCGATCAGGTGATCGCAGGGCACACCATAGGGCGTGATATAGCGGAGGACCTCCACCCATTTGCCTGAAGGATCTTTTGCCTCGATATAGCCGATGCGGTCCCACGGTTCGCATCCGGCATCCGGACACGTCACGGTCAGGTGCAGGGTGATCGGATTAAAGGTCCCTACATAGGATGGAAAAACAAACGATCCTTCAGCAAGAGTGTGCTCCGGGCTGATCCAGACTCCGTCAAATGCGGGATGCGTGAGGGTGGTGACCTGGTCTGTGACCGTAAAATAGGATGAATGTGTTGTACTGTTGCCGCCGGTTATCCATACAGTGACATCCAGGGTGTATGACCCTAAGCCGGGAGGCGTCCATGTGGCTGTGTAATTCCCGGTCTGCCAGTCCACCACATTCATCAATTGTTGTCCGTCAACCTTAAAATCAACTCCTGTTATGGCCAGCACTTCAGGATGTTCAACCATGGCCGTTGAGACCATCATGATCTCTTTCATCTCAATCATATAGACATTTGTGGCATCAGCAGGCCTTCTGACGGTTAGTTCCGGCCAGTAAGCATACGGATCGACAACCTCAAATGCATTAATCACCTCAGGAGCCGGTGCCCATGTATCATCGCCGGGTTGTATCGCTCTGATGGAAACCATTCCCGGTGTTCCATCCAGCGTAACAACGTTACCGGAGACGGATGCGGGTCCATGAACGATCTCGTACGTTACCTCAAGCCCGGAGGAAGCAGTGGCGTTGAGTTCAAAAGACGGATCGGTGGTAAGCTTATTTGAAATGATTGGGAAGTTGATGAATTGAGATTGTCCTGTCTGTTCCGACCGACGGATAATGAAGTTGTCGAAGGCACCGGTTCCTCCCTGGGAGTGGAAAAAGATCCCATCCCAGGCCGCACAGTCGTTTTTATCTCCTGAACCAGGGGTTAGTTGCATGTTTACGCCCTGGATCTCGGGAACGGCAAGCCAATCTCCTGTGGCGCCGATCTTATAAAAAAGAGCTACAGCGCCCGAACCGCTGTTAGCATCAACGTCCATGATCAGCTTATAGGCAGTCCAGGAAGGATTTTCAATCGCGAAAGGGATGGTCGTGCCATTAGGCAATGAAAGATAGGTCCTCGTTGTGGGATCTACGTTACCCGCGTTAACAAAGATACCTCCATCATTCGGTTCAGTGGCAAGTCCCGGTGCGATCAGTCCATCAGCATCCGCATCATATCCCAGACCTAAAAAAACACCCCACCAATTGGTATGCATTTGCCACTCCAATTCATAAACGCCTCCCTCCTGGAAATCAATGGTAAAATCGGGCTGGGATATTCGGGTGGCCGTCCGGCCGACACCGGGGCCCCCGAACCAGTAAAAAACGGCATTCGTACCATCAGGGGATACAATCCCGTCACCGACGAGATTTACCTGGAAATCATCGTTTCCATTCACCTGCTTGATGGTTTTCCATCCATCCTGACCGCTGAGATCACCAATTTCCAATGCATTGAAATCATATGACTGTTCCACCTGTCCGCTGGCAATCACAGAAACGAATAATGCACATATTATAATGCATAATTTACTCATAAACTGATATATTTTAATATCGTTATCTTTCGGCCATGAAGTTATGAAATATATCCTTTACTAAGATCAAAGAGCAAAGAGGAAAAAGCAAAAATCAAAAAGAGACACTATCATAAGTACTTAAACACCAAGGAATATAAAGGTTTTCACATTTAATACACCGCCTTTTTTTAGTCAATGATCAGCATAATATTAATCAGTATTAAGCATTGATATTGACGCAGTATGGTCGTACCTTTGAGGCTTGCTTCATCTATCTATATATCTATCTATCATTTTAACTCCCGCAGCATAAAACTAAAATTTACCCTTTCGTTTGCTCTTACCGTCATCTGGCTGATAACATTGGGGCAGCGTTCAGGCATAGAACTGACCTTCACGGCTGTGAATAACACAACTTATGTCCAGCTGGACAGCATCAGGTTCATGAACCGAACGCAGGGAGGTGAGACCATGTTGTTCTGGCCGGATACTGTCCTGACCGTGCTATGGGTTGGAATACCAGAATCCTCTTCCGTATCCGATGGATTCAACCAGTACCAGAACTACCCCAACGGAAAAGAATATTACTGTAACTTGCACGGCAATTTCTTATCTTCCGTACTAACTGCAGCATCCTAAAATTTAGACTTATGTAATAAATTCCTGCCATTCCTATAAACCCTTTTTAAGATAAATCATATCAACAAGTTGTATGTCGCCCTCGAAAATAGGGTGGTCGTAATTATATGTAAAAAAATTCTTTACCCGATATGACTTTTCAAATCCACAACTTTCATAAAACGACAAGATTGCCGGCGTTTCGCCTGTTCCGACTAGCATTGTTTTGTAGTCGTTTCTGTAGAAATCAAAAATAAAATTTATCAATGCTCTACCGTACCCATTGCCTTGATATTTCTCGTATGTCGCTATGTTTTTCAACTCGCAGGTTTCGCTGTTTATCGGCACTACAACGCAAACACTTTTCAAATCACCGTCATATAAAGCAAACAAGTCTCCATCCGGCAAATACTTGTCAATCATATTTTCCTGCTCGTCTGCCAACAACAATAAGTCAAGGAACTGTTTCTTATTTTCGATAATTTTTTTTATTTTCACCATATCTCTCGTTAAATCCCCATAAAGAAGTAGTATCGTTGGCGGGATTTTCCCGCTTTCAGCGGGACAGGCTGCGCAACACGGCTTCATGCTGGGTTCACCTGTGGCAAACCGCACGAAGCCTCACTTATTAGACGGAGTATTTTTTTATCCTATAATCCCTATTATGAGTCCAATCAAGGGCACACTATTGAAAACCATATGAACAA
>JAQUQD010000029.1 GCA_028716265.1 Bacteroidales bacterium
GGAGGGATTTAATAATAAAATCAAAGTACTTAAGCGAAGAGCCTATGGGTACAGAGATATGGAATATTTCGCCTTGAAAATTTATGCCCTTCATGAGAACAGGTACGGATTATTGCGATGAACCAAATTTATAATACACCAACTTTGGATAGCAAAAGAATGAAATCTACAAAATTAATTAGTAAACTCGGGAAGATCTTGAAGATCAGGAAAATCCATAAAGTGTTCCCGGGATCAGTAAATTACTGGGAGGAAAGGTATGCAAAAGGAGGCACTTCAGGGGCCGGTTCATATAACAGACTCGCCGAGTTTAAAGCCGGCGTAATCAACTCTTTTATCCTGGATCACCACATTCAGACGGTTCTTGAACTTGGATGCGGTGACGGGAATCAGTTGTTATATGCCCATTATCCGAAATACATTGGATTGGATGTTTCGGTTTATGCAATAAGGAAATGCATCTCCCTCTTCAAAAATGACTTCACAAAAAGCTTCTATTTATATGATTCCCTGGCTTTTATGGACAATCATAAATTATTTGCCTGCGATCTGACTTTATCGTTGGATGTCATTTTCCATTTGATTGAAGACGAGATCTTTGACAGTTACATGAATCATCTTTTCGATCATTCCAATCATTATGTCATCATTTATTCAAGTAACTGTGACACACCTCAGACATTTCATGAGCGTGACAGGAAGTTCTCCGATTGGGTAGAGAAAAACAAAAAAGAATGGATATTGATAAAGATGATTGAAAATGCTTATAAGAATGATCAAAGGGATCCTATGAACGCGTCAAAGTCTGATTTTTACATCTATGAGAAGAAATAATACCATGAACAGATGGATGTAATGCTGCCAGCTACTTGAGATCATGACTTTCCAACAATTCATTCAATATATCTGACAGGAAGCCCGTCTGTTTTCTTCTTGTCAGCCAGGTTAGATTGTTTGTCTTTAAACAAAGAGTATCTTTCTTATATTTATTAAAATAGTTAAGAAGTTGGGTGTACAGTCCCTGTTCATCATTTATCTTCACGATACTTCCAGTATTGAACTCCCTGATGATTCCCGCCGCATCCCCATCCTCAGGACCAATAAACAGTATCGGACGCCGGGCCGCCAGGTACTCGAACAGCTTCCCGGTGACGATCAGGCGTGCCCCTGGATCCGGATTGATCAGCAACAGCAGTACCTGAGACCGCTGCATCTCCTTTACCATCTTGTCATGTTCAAGGTAAGGAATGCGCAGAAGAAACGGAGTCAGTCCATGTACTTCAATGGATTCCATAACGCTATGGTCAACCTGTCCCACCATTTTGATCTTCAGTACCCTGGCAAAATCAGGAAGTTCTTTGACCATATCGCCCAATATCTGCCATAAAACGACCGGGTTAGCTTTTTGACTGAGCGAGCCGAAGTGGGCCATACTGAAAAATGGATCCAGTTCCACTGCTCCGTTTTTAAAATCCTCTTCATCATATCCATTGGTGATGACAGGATAAGGGCGGTCGACGATCTGCCTGAAATCATCCGCCATTCCCTGGCTGACAACAGTGATCCTGTCGGCTGTACGGAGTACCTGTTTCTCGAAGTATTGATGCTTATGGTCGGCCCATTTCATCAGATGCAACTCTCTGTAAAAATCCACCTGGGTCCAGGGATCCCTGAAATCGGCCAGCCAGGGCAGGCCCACTTCCTTTTTCAATTTCAGTCCGATCATATGCACTGACATGGGAGGCCCGGTGGTGATGATCGCATCCACCGGATTATCTTTCAGGTACGTTGCAAGAAACTTTGCAGAGGGCTTTATCCAGAACTTACGGGCATCCGGGATGAAAAAATTCCCGCGGATCCAGAGTGACAATGCCTGAAGCCCTTTAGAAGTCCTCCTTTCCATGATAAATCCGGCTCCCATCCGGTCGTTTTTTTTACGGCCGGTCAGTATTTTATAGATCTTGAATGGCTCCCAGACAGGTCCTTTGAGTATGGTCAGATCTGAAGGAACATCCTTCAGCAACGAATGATCATAAACCGGATATTCGGGATTTTCCGGGATAAAAACGACGGGCTCCCAATGATATTCCCGCAGGTACTTCACAAACTTCAGCCATCGCTGTACGCCGCTCCCGCCACTGGGAGGCCAGTAATACGTTATGACCAGCACTTTTTTCAACAGGACGGGATATTATAGCTTTACTTTTTCATTCCCGGTTCCGGAGGATTCAAGGCACCCCTTCGTATTTCCAGAAAGATGGCCGCCAGTAATAAAAGTATCAGTGCCAATGAGAAGATCAGCGAAATCGTTTCTCCAAGGTGATAGGACCGGGGTTCAAACCTGAATTCAACTTTATGGGAGCCAGCCGGAAGTACCATTGCGCGCAAGACATAATTTGCCCTGAAGTGCGGTGTTTCAACTCCGTCAACGTACGCATTCCACCCCTTCGGGTAATAGATCTCTGAAAACACGGCTAACTGATCCGCTTTTGACTGGCTTTCGTATTCCAGCCTGTTCGGCTGGTAATGTGTCAGCCGGATGGTCGCTGTTGAATCAAAGCTTGTCGAATACGGCTGAACCTCCTCTTTGAAGGATTGATTGACAATCATTGCCTTTGCCGGTTCAAAATCATTTAGATCCAGTATCTCCTGGTCAGCATTTTCAACATAGCGGATTTCCGGTACAAACCAGGCATTTCCAAGCGCATATGGATTTAACAGTGGCCCGGCATCAGGATTATAGATGAAATATTTGGTATTCAGCATTCCGGCAACCTTCAACTGACTTAATCCAAAGGTAAATATCTGCTGGTCGGGTCTTTCCGTGATCAGCTTCACCAATTTCTCCCGTTCCCCGGATAAATGGTAATCGTACAGTTCCTGGTATCTTTTCATTTTAACCGCATGATACCCGCCGATGTTTTTGTGGAAATAGGAAGTCCGGGCAGATTTGTCAAAGTCTTCCGTCAGGTTCCAGACCCTGAAATAGAGAGTTTTATCCGCCAGGATCTGTTGATCAGCTGTAGTGGCCTGATAAGGTTTTTCGAGTGCAGATTTACGGACAAAATCATCCGAATTCAGATATCGTCTGTCGACAGGCCATAAATCGATCAGGATGATCAAACCGATTGAAACCAGCATGACAGGTTTTTTGATCTTCCCGGAAAGATAGAATCTGATCAGCGCATAGGTCAAACCCATGAAGATGAGTGATCGCAGTGCATCCAGCCTGAGCAGCCGCATGCGGTCTTCCCTGAGTGCTGCCATGAACCAGTCGGGATATTTATACTGTGCATCGTTGACGGAGGCAAAATCAAACAGGCTTGAGGCGAAGACAAGAATGAAAAGAGCAATCCCTCCCAGAATAGCAAATGCGTAGGTAAGGATACGATTCAAGTTCGGAATGTTCTTCGGTTCATTCACAATTTTATTCAGTGCCAGAAAACCCAGCAAGGGAATCGTCACCTCAGCGATGACCAGGGTCATCGAGACTGCCCGGAACTTATTATATCCCGGCACATAATGCATGAAGAAGTTGGTCAGGGGCATGAAGTGGTGCCCCCAGGCCAGCAGGATCGAAAGGATGGTCAGGGCCAGCATCCACCACTTCGCGGGACCCCTGAGGATGAACAGGCCCGCGATGAACAGGAGCAGTACAGCTGCTCCAACATAAACAGGACCGGATGTAAAGGGCTGGTCACCCCAGTAAAGCGGTAATTGCTGCATGATCTGCCGGCTGTTGGGGACATTATTGTCGGCTAGTATGCGGTAGGTGGCCGAGTTATCACCCAGGGTGCCAAAGGATGAACCTCCGTACAGGTTGGGGATAAGCAGGGTCATGGTTTCAGGGATACCATAACTCCAGCTGGTGGCATAGCTTTTATCCAGACCTGAGGTTTGATCTTCCTTGTTGAAGGTTAGTTCGGATTTGCCACGGGTGGAGTAGATGCTTTGCTCGTAGGTGGTCCACAACCGGGAAGTGTTCACTGCAACAGCCATCAGGGCTGCAACGACCAGGATAGATGAAGCCCTGAAGAAGTGAGCAAAGGTTTTCTCCCGGATCGTCCTGATGATTTCCGCAATGGCCAGGAAAATAACAATGATGAGCAGATAATAGGTGATCTGAAGGTGGTTGGCGTTGATTTCCAGGCTGAGAAACAGGGCCGTAAGGATCCCGCCCAGGAGGTATTTACCCCGGTAGGTGAGGATGATCCCTGCAAGCACGGGTGCCATATAACTGATGGCAAGTGCCTTTGTGTTGTGACCGGCTTCCAGGATGATGAAAAAATAAGAGGAGAGGGCAAAGCCAATGGCCCCAATGAGGCTGATCCACCGATCCACCTTTAATGACAGCAACAGGATAAAAAAACCAAGGAAATAGAGGAATACGATGCCCATGGGGTGAGGCAATCCAAGTTTTAGTACCTTATCGACCGATGAGATCAGGTTAGCAGGAAACCTGGTCGAGATCAGGTATGCAGGCATTCCGCTGAACATGGAGTTCGTCCACAGGGGTTCTTCACCAGTTTTCTCACGGTAATCAACGATTTCCTGAGCGGCCCCCCGAAAGGTAACCGCATCGGTTGATTGTATACCTTTCCCTTCGAAGACAGGAAAAAGATAGGCCATGGCAAGAATGACAAAAATGACAATGGCGATCAGGTAGGGTGAGATTTGCTTAAAGGTGATGTTCTTCATAGGATCAGGAGATGAATGTTGATGCGAATTTATGATATTTTTAAAGGAACCGGTACAAAAAAAAAGGCCAACCTTTCCGGATGGCCCCTGATAGAATATTTACGGGCATCAAAGCCCGGCTACTTAACTTTTATCCAGCTTTTCGTCGGATACGGTGAGCTTCTTTCTTCCTTTCGCCCGGCGTCTTGCCAGTATTTTCCGTCCATTGTCCGTTGACATCCGTTCCATAAAACCATGTTTATTGCGTCTCTTGCGCTGGGAGGGCTGAAATGTTCTCTTTGACATGATGCTAACTTTTTAGGGACTGCAAAGGTAGAAAGATTTTTTAAACTGGCAAAATATTTTATCGATTTCCGTTTCAACCCGTAATTCCATAATCCTCAAACAATTTGACAATTTGACAGTTTAACAATTGAACAATAAATTCCTATTTTACCGGAACATTCTTCAGCGTCTCCACGAGAAATTCCCAGAACTTCCCCACCGATTCAATATTGACCTTTTCGTCGGGTGAGTGAGGATGGCGGATGGTAGGACCGAAAGAGATCATATCCCAGTGAGGGTAGGCGGCTCCCATAATACCACATTCCAGTCCGGCGTGGATCGCTTTGATCGCGGGTACCTTGCCAAATCTCTTCGTGTACACCTCTAGCATTTCCTTCAGGATGGGTGAATCCGGATTGGGTTTCCAACCCGGGTAACTTCCATCAAACCAGACCTCGGCGCCTGCCAGTTTGAAAACACTTTCAATGGCATAACCCAGGTCTTCCTTGGCTGAATCTACCGAACTCCTCATCAGGCACTGGATCATCACCTCCTTTTGACCGGATCTCACGGTGGAAAGGTTATTGGATGTTTCAACCACTCCGGGCATGGTGTCACTCATGCGCACCACTCCATTCGGACAGCCATAAATGGCACGGATAAGCCGGTTCTGACTTCTTCTGTCCATAACAAATGCAGGCAGGCCGACCGGGATGGCTTCGATCTGCAGGCTGGGTTCTGTCACCGACAGTTCTTTTTTTACTGTCTGGAAAAATTCCATAACACATTTCTCAAATTTCTTCTTGTTCCCGGAAGGAATGGTCAGTAACGCTGAAGCATCCCTGGGAATGGCATTGCGTAGATTTCCCCCGTCAATGGAGGTCAACCGCATACGGTGGTGTTTTTGGCAGTGCAGCAGGTAACGAAAGAGGATCTTGTTGGAGTTTCCCCGGCCCAGGTGAATATCCAGACCAGAATGCCCTCCCTTGAGTCCTCCGATAACCAGCTTATAGGCGATCCGGTCAGCGGGGACCGGTTCCTCCCTGAACTTCATGCGGATATTGGCATTGGTGCCACCGGCGCAACCCACATAAAGCTCACCTTCATCCTCCGAATCCAGGTTCAGGAGTATGTCTCCGTCCAGCAGTCCGGACTTAAGCCCGAATGCACCGGTCATTCCGGTTTCTTCATCAATGGTGAAAAGGGCTTCCAGTGGCCCGTGTTTCAATTCCCTGGATTCCAGGACTGCCATCGAGGCAGCCACTCCCATGCCATTGTCGGAGCCCAGCGTTGTACCCCGGGCTGCCACCCATTCACCGTCAACGTGAGCCTGGATGGCGTCTTTTTCAAAATTAAAATCAACATCCGTATTTTTTTGAGGGACCATATCCAGGTGACCCTGAAGGATGATACCCTTTCGATTTTCCATTCCGGGTGTGGCCGGCTTTTTGATGATCACATTACCCACCTCATCCACGATGGTCTTCAATCCAAGCCCCTTACCGAATTCAACCATGAACTGAACGACTTTGTGTTCCTTTTTGGAAGGACGCGGGATTTGTGTCAGCGAATAAAAATGTTTCCAAACGTTCTTTGGTTCCAGTCCTGAAATTTCTTTGCTCATAAAACTTTACCTCCCTATGGATTCTATTGTTAAATTGTTAAATTGTTAAATTGTTAAATTGTTAAATTGCTGACTGCTGACTGCTGACTGCTGACTGCTGACTGTTGACTGCTGGTTGCCGACTGGCTACTGATTCAGCATCACCGGCATGACCAGCATCAGCAGTTCCTCCACTTTGTTTTCATCATCCATCGGAATGATAAGCCCGGCACGGTTGGGAGCCGACATTTCGAGCCGGAGCTGTTCAGTGTCCACGTTTCCAACCATTTCCTGCAGGAAGCGGGAATTAAATCCGATCTCGATGGAATCACCCTGGTAACTGCAGCTGAGCCTTTCTTTGGCTTCATTGGAGAAATCGATGTCTTCCGCCGACATCGTGAGCTCCTTGCCGCTTATCCTGAGGCGGACCTGATGCGTAGATTGATTGGCAAACAACGCGATACGCTTTATGGAGTTCAGGAATAAAGCTTTGTCGATGAGCAATACGTTGGGATTGTCGCGGGGAATGACTGCTTCATAGTTGGGATATTTACCCTCGATCAGACGGCACACCAGATGAACGTTCTCGAAGGTAAAAAAGGCATTGGTTTGATTGTATTCGATCGTCACTGGAAATTCTTTGTTGACTAGAAGGGACTTCAGTTGGTTAAGAGGCTTTTTGGGCAGTATGAACGAAACGGTTTCCTCAGACCTGGAGTCCAGCCGTCGGTAACGCACCAGTTTGTGCGCATCTGTAGCCACAAAGGTCAGGTCGCTGGGAGATAACTGGCAAAACACCCCCGACATGACGGGGCGCAATTCATCGCTGCCGGCGGCAAAAACCGTTTTGTTGATTGCTTTTGCCAGCGTGGAGCAGTCCAGGGTTAGGGTGGTCACGTTCTCTTTCACAGGTACCTTGGGAAACTCATCGCTGTTATGTCCAGTCAGTTTATATTTTCCCTCACCCGTTGAGATTTCCACACCGAAAGTTTCATCATTGATCGTGAAGGTAAGCGGCATGTCGCTGAACGTCTTCAACGTATCAATGAGGATCTTGGCGGGGATAGCCACAACACCCGGCTCTTCAGCCTTCGTCGTCTGGATCGAAACGGTCATGGTCGTTTCCAGGTCGGACGCTGTGATCTCCAGTTCATCTTCCTTCAGACGGAAAAGGAAATCATCCAGAATAGGAAGAGTATTGGCTGCATTCAGGACTCCGCTGATCGCCTGAAGATTTCTTAATAGGGACGTACTCGATACAATGAACTTCATATTCTGCGCTTCTTTAAAGGTTAATTTTTGTAAAAATATTAAAAATTCGGAATCAAACGTTCAAAAGCGAAATATTTGCAATCCGAACGTGATTTGTATCATTCTATTGAAAATCAATTTCTTAATATCGTATAGGTGCCGTCCAGCCTCACCTTGATGATCATTGATGCTTTCATGGTATTGATTTTATCCCTGTTGTAGTTCACCGCATAATCGACCTTGGTGACCAGTTCTTTCGAAATATTGCTGAAGATCCGGGGAGGGGGTTCGTTCGAAAAATTGGCTGAGGTTGACACAATGGGTTTCCCAAAGTAACTGATCAGTCTCTGGCAGAACACGTCCTTTACGATGCGGATTGCGATGGACTGATCCGGTGCGATGACGTTTCTGGCCAGATTCCTTGCTCCCGGATAAACGACCGTGAGTGGGGCCTCAACGCTGGGCAGCAGGTCCCAGATAATCTCAGGCACTTTTTCCACATAATGCTCAAGTTTCTCGGGCTGGTCAAGAAGGACAATAAAACTTTTCCGCTCCGTCCGGTTCTTCAGCTGAATGATCTTTTCAACGGCTTTATAATTGGTGGCATCGCAGCCAATACCCCAGATGGTATCGGTGGGATAAAGGATGGTTCCGCCCGATCGGAGCACTCTTGCCGCATTCATTATTTCTTCTCTCATACCGGGATCCTTTCTAGCAATTGTTCTATCTGAATGGTGACAGCGCATTTAAAGTGCCTTTCGGGGCATTCGTTATGCCCGTGCAGGCCGCAGGGGCGGCATGTCAGCGGCTCCACCGTTTCAATGACAAACGAATCCCGGGACAACGGCCCAAAACCGAACGAAGGCACGGTGGAACAAAAGATGGTTGACACCGGGGCATCCATCGCGGATGCCAGATGCTGGGGAGCGGAATCGTTTACGAAGTTCATCCGTGCGTCCTTCATCAGGACAGCCGTCTGAAGAAGTGTAAATTTACCAGCCAGGGGGATCACCGAAGGGTGTTTTGTCATACCGGCTATATGTTCACAAAGCGCCTTGTCCGCTTCAGCGCCGATAAGGTAGACAGTCAGGCTTTCCGGTATTTCGTTAAGGAATCCGACCCATTGGGCAGCAGGAAATTGTTTTGTAAACCAAAGAGATGCAGGAGCAATGCAAAGGTAAGGCACTTGCTTGTACCTTGCGACCATTGCCTCATCCGACGATGATGGATAGAGCTTGGGCTTTCGCAGGGATGTTATCTTCAAATATGCGATCAGCGACAGGTTGCGGTCTACCTCATGCAGGGAATTACCGTCAGCGGAGATGATATGTTCTGCACGGTGGGTGAAAAAGATGGAAAAAGGATTCTTGGTAAATCCCGATCTGAACCTGGAGCCCGAACAGGCTGTGATCAACCCCGTGGAGCCAAAACGCTGAACATTGACCACATGCTGATACCTGCTACTTCTGATCAAATGGGTGAGCCTGATCAGTTGGAGGTACTTTCCGGAGGATTTGTCCCAGGTGATGATCTTGTGCAGAAAAGGATGTCCTTCGAATAAAACCTCATGACCCTGCTTCACCAGAAGATCAATTTTCGCGTCCGGAAAAGCAGCATGGAGCGTTTCCATCACCGGTGTAACCAGGATGGCATCCCCTATCGAAGCCGTTTGTATGATTAAAAAAGACACCATTCCTGAACCATAAATGACAATGAATGACTGTTCCCCTAGATCTGCACGTTAAACTCCCTCAATGCTTCATTCAGCGAAGTTTTCCTGTCGGTTGATTCCTTCCTTTTACCGATGATGAGTGCGCAGGAGACCTGGAAATCGCCCGCCGGGAATTGTTTGGTGTAGGATCCCGGAATAACGACTGAACGGGGAGGCACATATCCTTTCCACTCGAGCGGTTCATCTCCTGTAACGTCGATGATGCGTGTAGATCGGGTTATCACCACATTGGCCCCGAGCACGGCTTCTCTCCCTATCCTGGCACCCTCCACCAGGATGCACCTGGAACCAATAAAACAATGATCTTCAACGATCACCGGTGCATCCTGAATGGGTTCGAGCACACCTCCGATACCCACTCCGCCGCTCAGGTGAACGTTCCGGCCGATCTGGGCACAGGAGCCCACCGTTGCCCAGGTATCGACCATCGTACCAGCATCGACATAGGCTCCGATGTTGACGTATGACGGCATCAGTATGGCCCCCGGTGCAATGAAAGCACCGTAACGCGCAATGGCATGGGGCACGACACGCACACCCAGCGCCTGGTAACCCTTTTTCAATCCTATCTTGTCGTGGAATTCAAACGGTCCTACCTCCGTCACCACCATATCCTGCAAAGGAAAATACAGCACCACCGCCTTTTTGATCCATTCGTTCACCCTCCATTCCACCACGCCTGTTTTGTGATCTTCAACCGGTTCTGCCACCCGGATCGCCCCCCTGTCGAGCAGTGCAATCACTTCCCGTATGGCCATACAGGCTTCATTTTCATGAAGTTCGGCACGATGTTCCCACACGTGTTCGATGATTTCCTGCAGCGGATGATGCATGTTCGATTTTTCTTCAAAATTACAAATTTATGGGGCTGCCTCCCATGGCTGGGGAAAATTCGCTAATTTTGTTGCCTGTTTCCCATGCTAGAAGCCATGGCACGAATACTTGCGATCGATTATGGAAGAAAAAGGACCGGGCTGGCCGTGACCGATGATCTTCAGATCATTGCCAGCGGCCTTACGACCGTACCCTCTGCGGAAACGATCGCATTTTTGTCCGGTTATCTTTCCCGCGAAAAGGTGGAGTGTTTTGTTGTCGGATTGCCCCGTCAAATGAACAATTCCCCCTCGGAATCTGTTGTAATGATTGAATCATTCATCCGGGCACTGGAAAAAAATTTTCCTCATGTACCTGTGGTACAGACAGATGAACGGTTCACCTCAAAGATTGCATTTCAAACAATGGTCAGCGCAGGTCTGAAAAAAAAGGACCGGCAGAACAAAGGCCTTGTTGACCAGGTTAGCGCCACCATTATCCTGCAGTCTTATCTTGAAGCTAGAAATAATATCTATCAGCGCAGCAAACCATGATGTTACCCATCGTCGCATACGGCCACCCCACCCTTCGCAGTAAGGCGGAAGAGATCGATGAATCGTATCCGGGGCTCGAAGAACTGATTGAATCCATGTTCGTTACCATGCGGGAATCAAACGGAGTCGGACTGGCGGCGCCCCAGATCAACCGTTCGATCCGGCTTTTCGTTATCGATGCTTCTCCCTATGCCAAGGACTATCCCGAAGTGACCGATTTTATGCAGGTGTTCATCAATCCATATATCCTAAAGGAAACCGGGAGGGAATGGACATTCAACGAAGGATGCCTCAGCATCCCTGATATCAGGGAAGATGTGATTCGTAAATCAAGGGTCCGCATCCGTTATCTGGATGAACATTTCCAGCCACATGAAGAAACCTTCGAAGGAGTAGCAGCCCGGATCATCCAGCATGAATATGATCACCTGGAAGGGATCATGTTCGTCGACCGGATCAATTCACTGAGGAAAACGCTGCTGAGAAGAAAATTAAATGATATTTCCAGGGGGGCTGTCGAGGTGGATTATAAAATGATCTTCCCCCTTCAGAAAAAATCCATGGCTGTCAGATGACACCATAACAAATGGAATAATTAAAATACCTGGCCATGAATCGACTGGCATATTCAGGACTGCTAATGGTGCTTGTCCTGCTGGTTTCTTCCTGCTCACAGAAGAACAAACTCGAAAAACAGATCAAGGACCTCGAGGCAGAAATTTTTTCTGCGACCGGTCAGACCATCAACGCTGATATGACGGTCCAGCTGGTGGATGCCTATGTTAAGTACGCAGATGCGTATCCCGGGGAGAAAAAGTCAGCGGAATTCCTTTTCAACGCTGGCAATGTGGCCATGAACCTGTTGGACCCCAGGAAAGCCATCTCCATTTTCGACCGCATCCTGCAGAACTATCCGGATAACGAACGTATCCCCCACTGCTTGTTCCTGAAAGCGTTTATCTACGAAAACCAGCTGAACCAGCTGGGACAGGCAGAGATGCTTTACAAGGAATTTCTGGAGAAATATCCCGGGCACGAATTTGCCGATGATGCGGAGCTTTCGCTGAAAAACCTTGGAAAATCTCCCGAAGAGCTACTGGAACAGTTCCAGAAAATGGCAGGTGCCGACAGCATCCAATAATCAGTTGAACTCTTCCTCCAAAAAATTTTTTAGGTTTGCCGGTGTGATCCTGGTAAAAATCTCCCCTTTTTTGCTATAGGCGATCTCCCCTGTTTGTTCTGAAACGATGATCGCCACAGCGTCCGAAATTTCAGTGATGCCTGCTGCAGCACGGTGACGTAGACCATAATCGGCCGGGAAATCCCTGTTCTTGGTAATGGGCAGCACGCACCGGGCAGCTTTTATCCGGTTCTTCAGGATAATGATAGCGCCGTCATGCAGGGGATTGTTCTTGTAAAAGATGTTCTGGATCATAGGCTCTGAGATCAGTGCGTCGAGCATGACACCTGTGTCGGAAAAAGATTGCAGCTCATTCAATTTTGCGCAGACAATCAGTGCACCGGTACGGGTATTCCCCATTTCCATACAGGCTTTGGTGATTTTGTCAACGTCCAGGTTATCCTTCCTGTCGCCGTGAAGCATCCATGTAAACAGCCGCCTGCGATCTTTCAGCAGACGGGGAGTCCCGACGATCAACAGGAAGCGCCTTATCTCCGGCTGGAAGACGACGATGAGAGCAATGAATCCGACACTGATGAAAGCACCCAGGATCTCCCCCAGCAGGTCCATATCCAGTGCGGTAACCACCTTCCAGACCAGGTAAATGGAAAGAAGTCCAAAAAAAATGTTGATGGCTGCAGTCCCTTTGACCATCCGGTAAAAAGCAAACAACAGGATGGCAACCAGAAGGATATCGATAACATCCACAAGCCGCACCTGGAAAAAACCACTGAGTACTATGCTGGGAACAACTTCCATAACCGGCTGCAAAAGTACGGATTAATTTGAAGCGGCAGTGACGAATTCCCTGCACAGCCTCACGGTCTGGAAGGCTTCCCTGACATCGTGTACACGCAAGATGTGAGCTCCTTTCAGGATGGCGATGGTATTCAGGACCGTCGTCCCGTTCAGGGCTTCCGACGGATTGGTATTCAATACTTTGTTGATCATGGATTTGCGTGACAATCCAACCATCACCGGTCTGCCGAAGGACTTGAACTGCTGCAGACTGGCCAGAAGCTTGTAATTATGTTCCACGGTCTTGCCGAAACCAAATCCGGGATCGATGATGATATCCTGAATGCCACCCTGAGCGGCACATGCAATCCGCTCTTCAAAGAAGCGGTGGATCTGGCCGACCACATCCTCATAGGTCGGATTGAGCTGCATGGTGGCAGGTTGGCCCTGGATATGCATCATGATGTACGGAATATGCTGACCGGAGAGAACGGTGATCATGGCAGGATCGAACCTGCCTGCCGAAATGTCGTTGATCATGTCGGCCCCATGGTCAATGGCTTTCCGGGCGACACCCGACCGGTATGTGTCCACCGATAACAGGATTTCCGGAAATTGTTCCCGGATGACTTTAAGAACAGGCAGAAGCCTCTTCTCTTCCTCCTGCCCGGATACTTCCTTTGATCCTGGTCGCGTCGAAACAGCTCCCAGATCGATGATGTCGGCACCGGCCTGAATCATCTGATCGGTGTGCCGCAGAACATCCTGCAACAAAGGGAAGTACCCGCCATCGTAAAAGGAATCTGGAGTCAGGTTCATGATCCCCATGATCAGGGGATGATCAATTATTAGATCTCTCCCCTGGCAATTTATCCTGTGCGCTGTTGAAAAAGCTGTATTTTTACAATCCATTCGGTTTTCCATAGGTCATGGTTCATTTGTGCTAATTTACAACAATGAGCGATATTACATCCAAACAATTTGATCAGGTGGTCACAGCCTGCCGCAAGGTTTTCACGGACAAAATGAAAGACTATGGAGTTGCGTGGCGAATTCTGCGGACTCCCTCGCTCACCGATCAGATCTATATCAAGGCGGAACGGATCAGAAGCATCGACCGGAAGGGTTTGCGTAAAATTAAAGAAGGCGCCGAACCTGAATTCACAGGGATCATCAACTACTCCGTCATGGCGTTGATCCAGCTTGAATTGGGTGAGGATAATCCCTCCCTGCTCGAAGTGAACGATGCGGTGGCGCTGTATGATAAGTATACAAAAAAGGCAAAAGACCTGATGATGGATAAGAACCACGATTATGGTGAGGCATGGCGCAATATGAGGATTAGTTCGCTCACCGACATCATCCTGATGAAACTGCTCCGCATCAAGCAGATTGAGGATCATGAGGGAAAGACTCTTGTTTCGGAAGGCGTGGATGCAAATTATTACGACATCATCAACTATGCGGCATTTGCGCTGATCAAATTACGTGGGGATAACATATAGACCGTTTACAAATGAAATGGATGAAACTGATAAGGCTGATCAGCCGGTACATCGTCGGGGCTGTTTTTGTACTCAGTGGATTTACGAAAGGAGTGGATCCGCTGGGGACCATCTTCCAGTTTGAAGATTACATGATCGCCTATGGTATGCCATGGGCATTGCCCCTGGCTTTACCGGCCACTGTGATCCTCTGCACCCTTGAGTTCACCATTGGCGTAGCCCTTCTGCTCAACGTTAAGATGAAAATCACCCGCTGGGCTTTGCTGGTGATCATGGTGTTCTTTACGATCCTGACCTTTTTGGACGCAGTGTATAACCTGGTTACAGATTGCGGGTGTTTCGGAGAAGCCATTATTCTTACCAACTGGCAGACCTTTTATAAGAACGTGGTGCTGATGGTCTTTGTCCTGATCATCTTTTTTACCCATAAATATTCATTTTCAATATTTTCCAGGAAAGCTCAAAACATAATGGCGATTATCACGATGCTGGTATTCAGTGCCTTCACGGTCTATTCATACAACCGTTTACCAATCGTAGACTTTCTGGATTGGGATATTGGCCAGGACCTGACGCCGGAGAATCCCGGAAAACCGTTGACCTACCTGATCTATAAGAATAAGCTGACAGGAGAAACTACAAAGATGCTCTCCGGGGATCTTCCCTGGCAGGACTCTGTTTGGATGAGCCAATGGGAATTCTCCGACATGGAAATCGACAATACGCAGGTTAAGAAATCCCACGGCCTTAAGATCGAGGACTCTACGGGGATGGACCTGACAAGCTTCTATATCGGCAATCCCGGATACCAGTTCATCCTGGTAGCCTATGATCTTGAAAAGGCCAATGAGAAAGGAATGGAAAAGATGGTGCGTTTCTGCGACGAAGCCATACACTACAATATCTCTTTCATCCTGCTTACAGCCAGCCTGCCCGAAGAAGCGGAAAATTTCAGGGAACAAAATAAAGCATCCTTTGAGATCTTTTATGCGGACGACATCATCCTGAAGATGATGGTACGATCCAATCCGGGTCTGATGCTGCTTCACAACGGAGTAATCATCGACAAATGGCATTTTCATGATTTTCCCGAATTTGATGTAATATCAAAGCAGTTAAATACTGACTGATCTGTATGTTCCGGTTTATTGTCAGACGATTATGGTACGGATTTCTTGTTCTGCTGGGAGTGATTACGGTAGTGTTCTTGCTTTTCAACGTCCTGCCCGGGGATCCGGCACGAATGGTATTGGGTCAGCGGTCAGATATTTCGACCGAGGAAGCCATCAGGAAGGACCTGGGACTTGACAAATCCGGAATAATACAGTATTTCAGCTTCCTTAACGACCTTGCGCCCGTTTCATTCCATCATACAACAGATCCATCCCATCACTGGTACCTGGACAGCACGCGCTATTCACCTTTCGTTAACATTGCCAATCTTGCCAATGACTGGACCGTGGTACTGAAAAAGCCGTATCTGAGGCGATCGTATCAGAGTAAAAGAGAGGTCACTGATATTCTTGCGGAGGCTTTTCCGAAAACCCTGCTTCTTGCCGCTGTGTCCATCAGCTTTACCATGGTGGTGGGGATTGCCATCGGGCTACTGTGCGCAATAAATAAAAACAAGTTGATTGACAGGATCTTCCTGATCTTATCCGTCCTTGGAATGTCGCTTCCCTCTTTTTTTGCCGCTATCCTGATCGGATGGATTTTTGCTTTTGTCCTGGCGGATTATACAGGCCTGAACATGTTTGGGAGCATGTATTCGGTTGATGATTTCGGGCAGGGTGAATATCTTGACCTGAAGAACTTGATTTTGCCTGCTTTTACGCTGGGGATCAGGCCTTTGGCAGTAATCGTAGAATTGACGAGAAGCTCGGTGCTGGAAGTGCTTTCCCAGGATTATATCCGGACTGCCCGGGCCAAGGGTTTACCGGGAAGCAGGATCCTCTGGCACCATGCACTGCGGAATGCGATGAATCCTGTTGCCAGCGCTGTCACCGGTTGGTTTGCCTCGCTCTTGGCTGGAGCTGTCTTCGTTGAATATGTATTTGACTGGAAAGGGATCGGTGTGGTGATCGTGGATTCGCTGGAGAAGTATGATTTCCCTGTGATGATGGGCGCCGTCCTGCTGATTTCAGTCATGTTGGTATTTATTAATATTTTTGCAGATATTATATATGGGTATCTGGATCCCAGGATCAGGTACGAATAATCATCATTCAATATTACACCGCCATGAGAGAAAAAATCGTTGCAGGTAACTGGAAAATGAACAAGACATTCCTTGAAGCTGAGGAAGTGCTGTCAGAGATCACCGATCTTTTGTCGGAGCGTGAAGACCAGGATGCAAAGGTGATCGTATGTCCGCCCTTTGTATTTCTGGAACTGGCCATCGACCTGTCGTATGAGGGTCAGTTCGATGTAGGGGCCCAGAACGTCAGTGAGTACGAAAAAGGGGCCTACACCGGGGAGGTATCCGCTGAAATGCTCAGATCCATGGACATTTCCTATTGCATTGCAGGGCATTCGGAGCGCCGTAAATACTTCCATGAAACCGATGAAATGATCAAGAACAAGGTGGATGGATTGCTCCGGAACAACATATCTCCGATCTTCTGCTGCGGGGAGGCGTTGTCGGAAAGGGAAGCATCAAAACACTTCAGCGTTGTGAAAACCCAGTTAAAAAAATCTCTGTTCCATCTTCCTGCAGATGAATTCCAAAAAGTGATCATTGCCTACGAGCCTGTCTGGGCGATTGGCACCGGAGTAAATGCCACCCCGGAGCAGGCCCAGGAGATGCATGCCTATATCCGTGAGCTGATCGAACAAAAATATAGCAAGGAAATTGCCGGAAACACCACCATCCTGTACGGTGGAAGCTGTAATGCAGCCAATGCACATGCCCTGTTTTCCAATCCTGACGTGGACGGAGGCCTGATCGGGGGAGCCTCGCTGAAGGCAAAAGATTTTGCTGCCATCGCTTCGGCATTACATTAAACTTTCCTCATTGGCGTATTCATTGATAAACCTCTTTTCATTTCTATGGATTACATCGAAGTGACCTGCCATTTTCCCGCCTCGCAGGAAACCACTGACCGGATGATTTCTGTTCTGGCATCCGTAGGTTTTGAAGGATTCGTCGAAGAGGCAGGTCATCTGCAAGCCTATATCCCCACCTCCGTATTTGAGCCCGGAATGCTTGATTTACTGAATTTTACCGTTGATCCGCCTGAGGATCTGGAAATTACCATTAAGCGTATTGCCGAACAAAACTGGAATCAGCTCTGGGAATCCTCCTATGCATCGGTCCTGATCGGGGACCGTTGCCTGGTCAGGGCCCCTTTTCATACGACGTTGGAGGGTATCGCGTACGACATTGTCATTGAACCGCGTATGTCATTTGGGACGGCCCATCACTCAACCACCCAGCTCATGGTTGAGGCCCTGCTGAAAATGGATGTAAAAGGAAAGACGGTTCTGGACATGGGCTGCGGGACCGGTCTGCTCGCCATACTCGCAGCTAAAATGGGCGCCAGGCCGGTGACTGCGATCGATAATGACGAATGGGCTTTTTCGAACACAAAGGAAAACATCATCAAAAATAATGTTGCCTCCTGCAACGTTTACCTTTCAGATGCCTCTGCCATCGGAAATGACCGGTATGATGTGATCCTTGCCAACATCAACAGGAATACGCTGGTGAATGATATGTCGCTGTATGTCAACGGATTGCGTAAAGATGGCATTCTTTTGGTCAGCGGATTTTACAGCAGCGACATCGATAGTATAAACCGTTCAGCACAGAAGAATGGATTGGAAATGAGTGAAATTCAGTTCAAGGGGGAATGGGCATCGGTCAGGTACTTTAAAAAGGAATAGGTTTAATTGTCAGCATCCATGCCTTGGTCTAAATACAAGCATACACTTCTCATCACAGCCCTTATCCTGGTCGTAGCACGAGGTATGGCTCAACCGGTAAAGGTTTTCACACCCGATTCCGCACTTTTTTTAACCGAACTGAATCAGTACCTGGAGACTACCCCCGGTCCGTATCAGCGGGACATGAAAAACCTGACCGACAAACTGGCTTTTGAATGGCAGTACGGTCAGTTCAAAGAACCCTACCGCAGCAGGATGTACCTGACGGCCAACCGGATGCTTCAGGAAAAAATAAAGCCCTATCCTGATTTCTATACCTTCCTTAAAGTGATCCTGTATTTTTATGACACGCGGCAACCCCTGGCAGATTATGACTCCCTGCATGCCAGTTTCATTTCGTTGCTGGACCTTAGCAGCAAGAAACCTTTCAGTGAGTACCTGCAGAGCCTGGATCGGTTCTTCGAGGATCGGACGCTTAATGACTACCGGGGTGTAAAATGGAAATGCAGCAAAGCGGATTTTGTTTTTATCTACGACACGGTTCCCCGTTTTTCCCTGAAGAATGTCATACTGACTTGCTTTGTAAGCCGGGATAGTATCCGGATTGAGAATACGCAGGGAATATTTTATCCGGTTCAAAACCAGTGGAAGGGTTCTGGAGGTAAAGTGACCTGGGAGCGGGCTGGCTACAGTGCCGATTCGGTATTCGCTGAGCTGGAGGATTATGTCGTTGAACTGAAGAATTCAGGATACACAGCCGATGACGTTACTTTTTATCACAAAACCTATTTCAAACACCCGCTTCAGGGGAAGCTGGAAGATAAAGTGACCTCCTTTACATCAAGGGATCTGGCAAATTACCCTGTATTTGAATCGTACATCAAACGGATACAGATCGTCAATCTTTTCCGAGATATTCACTTTGACGGGGCTTTCCGGATGGAAGGGGCCGATGTACTGGGATCTGGTGCTGAAGACAGGGATGCCGCGGTGACAGTGTATCATAAAAACAAGGAATTCATTGTGCTCAAGTCGCCGCGATTCATCATCCACCGCGACCGGATCAATGCACAACGCGCTGCAGTGTCGGTGTATTTTGAATCCGATTCGATCTATCACCCGGGACTCCAGTTCAAATATATCGACTCCTCCAGGGAGCTTTCGCTCTACAGGGGCAATGAAGGCCTCTCACAAAGCCCCTTCTATGACTCATACCATGAAGTCGACATGTTCTTTGAAGCGTTCAACTGGAAAGTTGGGGATCCATTCATCCAAATGGAAAAAATGAAAGGATTGAATCCGAAAAGTCAAGCAAACTTCGAATCCAATCAGTTCTACACGGAGGACAGGTTCGACCACATCATGGGAATAGACCAGCGCCATCCCTTGATCATGATCAGGAATTTCGTCAGAAACAATCCCGACCGATCTTTCTATATCCCGGACCTGGCTGCCCATCTTCAACAATCCGACGATCAGGTGAGGGCACTGATCATTCAGCTGACCAACCAGGGATTCCTGAATTATGATGTCGTCTCAGACCGGGCGACGGCAAAGGACAAGCTGTATGATTATATCGACGCAAAAAACGGCAAAACAGATTATGATGCCATCTCCTTCGTTTCGGAAGTAGAAGGTCAGAGCAATGCTACTCTCAATGTCGAGACCTTTGATCTGTTGATAAAGGGTGTCCCCGTAGTAAGCCTGAGTGATTCACAGCAAGTCTATCTCTATCCAAACAACAACGAAATCCTGCTGCAGCAAAACCGGAACTTTGCCTTCTCGGGCAGGGTACACGCGGGATTGCTGGATTTTTATCCAAAGGAAAGTACATTCGACTATGACTCGTTCAAACTGAATATGCCAGTGATCGATTCGCTGAGTTTCATGGTACCATCACGCAGGAAAGACAAGAAAAGCAATCCTCCGCTGGAGAGGGTTAAATCGGTGATCAGGAATGTCAACGGTACCCTCTGGATCGATCATCCGACGAACAAATCAGGTCTGAAGGATTTTCCCTATTACCCGTACTTTACCAGTGAGGATGATTCCTATGTATACTACAATGATCCTGATATACAACATGGGGGTTACAGTGACAGTCTATTCTACTACCAGGTCTACCCGTTCACGTTCGACAGCCTGAACCAGTTCACCACCGAGGGGATCCAGTTCAAGGGCAAACTGGTTTCCGGGGATATCTTACCCGATATTGAACATCCCCTGTCCGTTCAGGAGGACTACTCACTGGGTTTCGTCAATAGGTCACTGGATGATGGATATTCCATTTATCAGGGCAAGGGACAGTTCATGAATGACATTAAACTCAGCAACAACGGATTAAAGGGAAGCGGCGCCATCAAATACCTGGCTTCAACGGCCATTTCAGGCGATTTCACTTTCCTGCCCGACCAAGTGACCGGGCCGGTCAATTCATTCTTAATAAAAGAAAGCACCTCAGGGGTGGAATATCCTGAGGTGGCGGCCGATAGTGGCTATTACCGCTGGCTTACCACCAGGGATTCTCTGTTGGTATCGTCGGTGAAAGATAAGCCGTTCAGCGTGTATCATGACCAGGCACTGATGAGAGGAACACTGAAACTGACGCCTGAACATTTATACGGGGACGGCACGGTCGCTGTAAAAGATGGCGAAATTGAGTCGAACGATATAGTCTTCAACCAGCATGTTTTCACTTCCGATACCACCAATTTCCGTTTGCTGACCATGGATAAATCCCAGCTGGCCCTTTCTACCTATGTTTACAAAGCGAACGTAGACATGAAAGAACGTGTTGGTGAGTTCAGTTCAACGGGAGGCACATCCCTGGTAGAGTTACCCGCCAACCAGTATGTTTGCTTCATGGACAAGTTTGAATGGCTGATGGATGAGGAAAAGATCTCGCTTTACAACACACTTTCGGTGGATACCCTGGAAATTGGAAAACTTACCTATAAAGAGCTGATGGATGCTGACCTGAAAGGTTCTGAATTCATTTCAACGCATCCCAAACAGGATTCACTTGAGTTCTTCTCCCTAAAAGCATTGTACGATCTTAAAGAGAACATCCTGTACGCAGAAGATGTAAAATACATCAAAGTGGCTGACGCGGCGGTATTCCCTGTCGATGGCAAGGTGACCATCCGCAGGAATGCCCAGATGGAGCCTCTCGTCGGAGCTGTGATCATTGCGGATACGACCAGGAAATCCCATGTGATCTATGATGCGACGGTTACTATCCACTCCCGCAAAACGTACAAGGCATCAGGAAAATATGATTATACGGATGAACTGGGCAATGTAAACCAGATCCTCTTTAATAATATATCCACTGACAGCAGCAACCGCACCTTCGCTGTGGCCCAGATACCTGATTCGGTCAGATTCCGTTTAAGCCCATATTTTGATTTCAAGGGGAAAGCCCTTCTGGTCACCTCCAGGGAATTCCTGACGTTTGACGGTGGCTACCGGATCCGGCAGGACTGTGATCCATTCCCCCCTTCCTGGGTGAAATTCACCGCCGAGGTGGATCCCGGTAACATCGCTCTCCCTGTGGAAGATACCCTGGTGGATGTCACGAATAGAACGATCTCAGATGCTCTCGTACTGTCGGCGGGATATGAAATCTATCCTGTTTTTTTCGGAAGGAAGGACCGGATGGATGAGACCGAAATTCTGACAGCCAGTGGATTCATTGCTTACGATAAGCCCTCGGAGGAATACCGGATCGCTTCCGGTGACAGCCTCGCACGCGCCGAAGGTTTGGATAACTACCTCAGCCTCAGCAATAAAAGCTGTGTTCTGTATGGGGAAGGAGAGATCCATACAGGATTGAACTACGACGAGGTCAACATGACTACCTATGGTAACGGGACCTACTTCATCGTTCCTGACTCGGCTATCTTCAATATGTTCCTGAGCCTGGACTTTTATTTTGCGGAGGAGGTCCTTGGGATCATGACCGAAAAACTCCTGGGTTCAAACATGCCAGGGATCGATATCACCAGCACATCATACAGAAAAGCGCTCACACACATGGCCGGAAAGGAAGCCGCCGAGGCATTGCTGACGGAATTGTCGTTGTATGGATCCCTGCGCAAACTGCCGCCGGCATTTCAGCATACCCTGGTACTCTCCGACGTGAACATGGTTTGGAACCAACGAACCAAATCCTACATCTCCAGGGGGCAAATAGGAGTAAGCTCCATCCTGGACCGTTCGGTCAACAAGTATGCCGGCGGTGTCATCGAGCTGGCCAAGCGGCGCAATGGGGATGAACTGAATATTTACCTTGAAACGGCTGAAAAGGAATGGTTCTATTTCAACTACTCCAACCATATCATGCAGTCCATTTCTTCAGATGACCGGTATAATACTACGTTAAGCGAACTGAAAGAGACCCGGAGAGTGCTGAACCTTGAAAACTCAAAAAACATCTATCAGTATATCATATCGACCCGTCAGAAAATGATCGAATTCATCAGCCGGATACAGGCAACAGAAAGACGATAATATGATCATCCTGATCCTGATCCTCGCATACCTGCTGGGTTCCATTCCGACATCTGTCTGGGTGGGTAAGACCTTCTTCGGTATCGACATACGCACCCAGGGAAGCGGTAATGCCGGTGCTACCAATGTGATCCGTGTTCTCGGACTAAAAGCCGGCATCCCGGTGCTGTTGTTTGACATCTCCAAGGGATGGGCCGCCATCCAGCTGATGCATATTTTTCATGTTCCCCTGGAAGCAGCGGACCAGATTGCACTCCTCAAGATCGGGCTGGGAGCCTCCGTGGTGATAGGCCATGTCTTCCCAATATTTGCCGGATTTAAAGGCGGAAAAGGAGTGGCTACTCTTCTGGGGGTGGGTATTGCCATCTTTCCTGTGGCAACCCTTTGGACACTCGGGATATTCGTTATCGTTTTCTTCGCTTTCCGGTATGTCTCACTTGCCTCCATATCTGCAGCCATCGCTTTTCCTTTTATCCACATCGTCCTGCTCGGGCACAGGGAGATCTTGCCCCTGATGATCCTGGCCATCGCTATCGCGATCTTCATTCCGCTGACTCACCGTAAGAACATCCACCGGCTGCTACGCGGCACCGAATCCAGGTTCTGGTTCAGAAAGTCCAGATAAGCTATCCAGGATGGATTTGGAATTTATCCTATCTTTGCCTCCCATTTCTTAAAACAAAACAATGATCACAAAAGAACAGATCATAAATGCGCTCAGGCATGTCGAGGACCCGGATCTCAAGAAAGACCTGATCACCCTGAAGATGATCGAAAATATTGACATACAGAAAGATAAAATATCTTTTACCCTTGTACTCACCACTCCGGCCTGCCCGTTGAAAGGCAAAATGAAACAGGATTGCATCGACGCCATCCATCGCCATGTAGATTCCAAAATCCCGGTTGAAGTGGAAGTGACATCCCGTGTGACAAGCCGGAGGAAAGAGGCGGAAGAGGTTCTCAGGGGGGTAAAGAACATCATTGCCATCGCATCGGGAAAGGGTGGCGTCGGGAAATCCACGATAGCAGCTAACCTGGTAGTGGCATTAGGCCAGACAGGAGCGCGGGTGGGATTGCTGGATGCCGACATCTACGGTCCCTCGGTGCCTATGATGTTCGGCTTGCCGGTAGCGCGGCCCGACGTCGTCCAGATCGACGGCAAACCAAAAGTGATTCCCATCTCCAGACATGGTATCCAGGTACTTTCCATCGGATTTTTCATCGATGCTTCCCAGGCGTTGATCTGGAGGGGGCCAATGGCGTCCAATGCATTGATGCAACTTTTCAAGGATGTTGAATGGGGCGAACTCGACTACCTGATCATCGACACTCCTCCCGGTACAGGAGATATCCACCTGACACTGGCCCAGCAAGTCCCGATGACCGGTGTAGCCATTGTGACCACTCCACAGGAGGTGGCACTGGCCGATGCAAGAAAAGCGATCACCATGTTCAGGCAGGAACAGATCCGCGTTCCCGTACTGGGTCTGATCGAGAACATGTCATGGTTCACCCCGGCCGAGCTCCCTGAAAACCGTTATTATATTTTTGGAAAAGAAGGCGGAAAGAGGCTGGCGGAAGAGTACCACATCCCCCTGCTGGGACAGGTTCCCGTCGTTCAGAGCATCTGTGAATCAGGAGACGAGGGATTGCCCGTCACCCTGACAGAAAACGCCCCGGGATCTTTGGCTTTCAGGCAAATGGCAGAAAATGTCGCACAGCAGATAGCCATCCGCAATGCGTTATACCCCTCCCCCGTGAGGCTGTGTCAAAATACAATTTAACCACGGAGTGCATGGAGGATTCACGGAGATCACGGAGTTTAAATGACTCGTTATCAGTCCTCTGTGTTCTCCGTGGTTTAATATAAAACATTCATTTTGACACAACCCCGTGCAGGGGTAGGGTACACTAATAATAAAACATATAAAGATTTTCAAATAGATATTATAACTATCTTTGCCCGCTCAAAATAATTGATATCATGGAGCAAAATCTGCGCAGCGAATTAGAAAAAAAAGTCAGGAATGTCATCGATCAGATCCGTCCCTACCTGCAATCCGATGGAGGAGATATTGAGTTTATCAACCTGACGGAAGATAACGTGGTGAACGTTGAACTTCATGGAGCCTGTGGTTCCTGCCCCTACAGCCGTCTTACGCTCAAGAACGGTGTGGAGGAAGCCATGCGGAGAGCGGTCCCCGAGATCAAATCCGTCGAAGCCATCTAACTGCTATCTCTCCTCTCAGGAGAGATACCTCGCCACAATAGGCATTCGCCTCCCCATACCGAACGCTTTGGGCGATATCCGCAGGATGGGAGGTGTCTGATGACGTTTGTACTCATTCGTATTCACCATGCGAAGCACCTTCCTGACGATCGTTTCATCAAATCCCATGTTGATGATTTCCTGCGGTCCCTGCCGAAGCTCAATATACTGAAAAAGGATGCGGTCGAGCAGATCATAATCCGGCAACAAATCAGAATCCAATTGGCCGGACCTGAGTTCAGCCGATGGTGGCTTCTGGATCGTATTGACCGGAATGATCTCTTTCAACCGGTTGATGTAGCTGGCCAGCTCATAGACCTGCGTTTTATACACGTCCCCCAGCACTGCAAGGCCACCGCACATATCACCATACAGGGTTCCGTAACCGACCGCAGCCTCGCTTTTATTGGAAGTGTTCAGCAAAATATACCCGAATTTGTTAGCCAGAGCCATAAGGACAACCGCACGGATACGCGCCTGGATGTTCTCTTCCGTAACATCCGGTGGACGGTCTTCAAACGCGGTCAGGAGCGTGGATTCACAACTCCGGAAAATTTCCTCGATGCTGATGGTCTGACAGGGCACTCCAAGATTTTCAGCCAGTTCAACGGCATCCCGGACGGAATGGCCGGTAGAATACCGGGAAGGTAACAAAATAGCATGCACATGCTCGTTACCCAGTGCTTCGGCGGCCAGAACCAGGGTTACTGCGGAATCGATCCCTCCGGACAGACCAAGGATGGCGTCGCGGAAGCCAAGCTTGCGAAAATAGGTCCGGATACCCAGCACCAGTGCATCATAGATCAAAGCAATACGGGATGTGTCAAGATTCTGGGGACCCATGATCCCCCTGTCGGAAAGCTGGACGTCCTTCTTATCCTTATCGTAACGATAGAACCTGAGATCCTCCTGGAAATAGTTGAGCTCGTCGACCACCTTTCCTCTCCGGTCCACCACCATCGATCCACCGTCAAAGATCAGCTCCGTCTGGGCACCAATGTGGTTGACATAAAACACAGGAAGGCCATAGGTGGAGGCATTGCGGGACAGGACATCCCTTCGGATGTTCATCTGATCATAATGAAATGGTGAGGCGGCGATGTTGATCAGTAGGTCCGGATGCTGCCGGATTAGCATTTCCATCGGTGAAGCGGTATACAGGGGGGTATCCGTCATGTTCCAGAGATCTTCACAGATCGTTATGGCTATTTTAATTCCTTTATAATCAATGACTTTAAAATCTTTATTGGGCTCAAAATAACGATATTCGTCAAAAACATCGTAATTGGGCAGGAGTGATTTATGAGTCATGGCCATTACCTTGCCCCCGGCCAGAAACCAGGCTGTGTTGAAAAGCTTCTTTCCCTTTGGATTGGGATTGAGTGACGGCGAACCGACGATGGCAGCTATCCCCGTGCAATCCTGGGCGATGGAATGGATCCCCAGCTCGCATTCATGAATGAAATCGTCAAATTCGAGAAAATCCCTGGGAGGATAACCCGAAACGGCAAGCTCAGCAAACAGGATCAGGTCGGCGGACTCATCTCTGGCCTGGTGGATGGCTTCCCTGATCTTGCGGATGTTTGATTCAAAGTTGCCAATATGATAGTCAAGCTGAGCGATCGAAATTTTCACCTGGCAGGGATTAGACGTCACGGTCAGAAGATGATCCCGATATTTAAGGATAGCCCATTGTAGTGCGCTTTTTCATTCAGCGACTTGTCGATGGCATTGGTGCCCTTCAGAACATTGGTGATCCCATTTTTAAAAGAGAGCGAGGCCACGATGCAGGTGGATTCGTCGATATAGAATTCAGTTCCGGCTCCGATGAGGACAGAGGTCCTGAAAAGATTAACGTCGTCGGTGATGTCCCGTTTGTTCTCCTCCGCGATGTTATTGTTTGAGAACCTGAACGAATCATCGGCGGTTGCACCGATCCTGAATCCCGGTGCCAGTCCTAGCTGTCCGAAGAAGGCCCATTTATCGAACTGATTGGTCTTCATTTTAATGGACAATGGGATGTCAATGTACTTGAGTTTATAGTCCCTGGTAAGGGTCACGGTATCCGATTCATAGATATCCGGATACTGCAGCCCGCCGTAATTCCACTCCATATCAAAACCGGTGGCAAAAAAATAATTATCCGTCAGGGTGATATCACAAATGAATCCCCATCCAAATCCGATATCAACACCCTGGGATTCGTAACCTTCCGTGTTTGGTTTGAGCCACCCCAGGCTGGGTGATAATTTGATCCCAAACCGGAACGGTTTTGATTGGGCAGTAACACTGGTCACGGCAACCAGTCCGGAGAAAAAGAGTATGAGCGCGATTTTTTTCATAGGATCAATTTTTTATTTGAACTTACAAAAATACGAAAAGAAGATAGTTGTTTGACAGACGAAAAAAAGAGCACGTGAAATAACATTTCACTGAATGTACCGTTTCTCATACTGGATTCTTTCTGCGAAAATCACTATCTTTGCTTCATTCCTTCAGGCTATGCGGATAAAGAAAACAGCATTCCTCCTGTGTTGTATCCTCCCCGCCCTCTCAACCCTGAGCCAGAACAGGGTGGATTTCGGCTTCAGGGGAGGCATTTCCACTTCACAGGTATACACAGACCTGAGCGACTATACCAGCGATAAGATCACAGGCTATCAGGGTGGTGCATTCCTGCGTATTTTTTTCACCAAACACATCCTTTTTGAACCTGAGGCATACTTCACAAAAAAAGGTGGCGAGCTATTCAGGAATGACAATGGCGACGAAAACCAGATCCATTTTGAGATCAGCAGTATAGATGTACCGCTTCTAGTGGGAATTAAATTTTTTGATCTGGAGTTAACCAGACTGTTGGTCTATACAGGTCCTGTCATGTCGTTTGCCCATGAAAAGACCGTCCAATTCATTGAAAACGGCAAGGAAGACTTTCAGAAAAGTGCCGAGCACCTGCTTGAGAGCACCAACTGGGGTTATCAGGTAGGAGGATCGCTGGATATATTTATTTTCACGTTGGATCTGCGTTATGAATGGGGTCTGAACGATATCTACGAAGGCGATTGCCAGTTCAGGGAGAATGCCTTCCTGATCGGACTGGGGATCCGGATCTTTTAACATAGCATAACAGCATTATTCGTATGTTACAGAGAAAGCATCGAACATGTATCGTTGTCCTGTTGGTCTTGTTTACATTCTCGTGCAGCTCGCACAAAACACCCTGGCAGGAAACGGACATTGGACATATTCCCGCTCCCGGTTTGACGATCAGCCGGTATGAACAGGCGCTGTTTTCCGCCGACACAGACCGCATGAGCTCAGCGATAGCCGGAATGACGGATACGTACGGTGTTTTCCTGGGAGACATCCCGCCTGATTCCTCCGGGATTGTTCAACTGCTCAGTTACGTGCGTGATCCCTTTATTCAGCAGCTGTACAGGAAGACAGTGGAAGTTTTTCCAGCGATGGAGGAACAGGAACGTGAGCTGAATGAAGCCTTCAGGTATTACTCCTGTTATTTTCCTGACCAGGCCATTCCGAAAGTATTCACATACATTTCAGGGATCGACTACCAGCATCCCGTCCTTTTCGAACCTCCTTCCATCCTGATCGCATTGGATATGTACCTGGGGAGTGAATTTGAACCCTACAAGCAACTGGGGCTGTCGTCTTACATGATCCGTAGGTTCACGAAAGAGTACCTGGTAAGGGATTGTGTCCGCGAGGTGGGCGATTATCACATGCAGGATCAGTATCCAGGTGATAACGTGTTGGATAAAATGATCGTGGAGGGCAAGAAGCTTTTTTTCCTGGATGCCTTATTGCCATTTGAGCCGGATTCAGTCAAGATCGGATTTACGGACAAACAAACCGCATGGTGTCAGGGAAATGAGGCAAACCTCTGGAAGTTCTTCATAGAAAACGAACTGCTCTATTCAACGGATATTCAGGTCATCAATAAATTCTTCACCGACGGACCTTTCACACGGGGGTTCCCTGAATCTCCGGCCCGTCTCGGCTCCTGGATGGGGTGGCAGATCGTCAGAGCATACATGGAGTCGTATCCCCGGAAAACAGTACGGGATCTGCTGGCTGAAAAGGATAACCGTAAGATCCTTCAGGAGTCAGGTTATAAGCCCGGAAAAAATTAATCCATATTTTTTACGAAACAGGGTCACATTTGGGGGAGTTACCGGATTAACAGGTAAAACAGGTTAATCCGATCCAACCATGCTTGTCAAAACTTTTGGGAGTGCCCTTCATGGCATCCATGCCATCACCATTACCATTGAGGTCAATATTGATCAGGGCGTCAACTTTTTTATGGTGGGATTGCCCGACAGTGCCGTCAAGGAGAGCCATCAGCGGATCGAGGCAGCCCTGAAAAACATCGGGCATAAGATACCGGGGAAGAAGATCGTGATCAACATGGCACCCGCGGATATCCGAAAAGAGGGTTCCTCCTATGACCTGACCATCGCGATCGGTATCCTGGCCGCCTCCGAGCAGATCAATCCTTCCAGGGTGGGGGATTTTATCATCATGGGCGAGCTTTCGCTGGATGGCAGCCTGCAGCCCATCAAGGGGGCACTGCCCATCGCCATTGAGGTTAGAAAGAAAGGATTCAAAGGCCTGATCATTCCCAGAATCAACGCCAGGGAGGCAGCCATTGTAAGCGATATTGATGTGTATGGCGTTGAGAACATCAGGGAGGTTATTGAGTTTTTCAATCAGCAGACCGAGCTGATACCCGTCAAGGTCAACACCAGGGCAGAATTTTATCAGAACCTCAATGATTATGAATTCGACTTCTCGGACGTCAAAGGGCAGGAAAACATCAAGCGTGCGCTGGAGATCGCGGCTGCCGGCGGACACAACATCATTCTGATCGGTCCGCCCGGATCCGGCAAAACGATGCTGGCCAAAAGGCTGCCATCCATCCTACCGCCGCTGAGCCTCAATGAAGCTCTGGAGACCACCAAGATCCATTCGGTAGCCGGAAAGCTCAGTAATCATTCATCGCTGATCACCACCCGTCCTTACCGTGCGCCCCATCACTCCATTAGCGACGCAGGTTTGGTTGGTGGGGGGTCCTATCCACAGCCGGGGGAGATTTCACTGGCTCATAACGGTGTTTTGTTTCTGGACGAGCTGCCGGAATTCAAACGATCGGCCCTGGAGGTAATGCGCCAGCCCATGGAAGAAAGGATCGTCACCATCTCCCGCGCCCGGTTTTCCGTCGAATACCCGGCAAGTTTCCAGCTTGTAGCGGCCATGAATCCCTGTTCATGCGTTGACCATCTGTGGCACTTCTATAGGATGGTGGCATAAGGTATTTCAGGTTGATTGTTATATCTTCTGTCTGGACGATTATTGAATCGGTTACCGATTCAATAATCGTCCTCTTTTCGTCTCGACTTAGTCGAGACCATTGACTGTATATGTTCTCTGCTTCTTTGAACATATACTTTCCGCTTTCTCCGTTTTGTTTGAGAGCTAATATTTCACCTTCAATCAAAGGTATCTGAGATTGAATTTGGTTTAGCTGTTCAAACAATGGGTTGAATTGGTGACCAAAACCTTCGGTTGGAATTTCCTTCTTTTGGTGTAGGTCAAGCAGATTATCGAGCTTGGCTTGAATCTTTTCAGTTTCTTTTCGTAAAGTCCTTAATATATCTTCTTTATTCTTGATCAGAGTTTCATTAGCTTCAATGTACAATTGAATATTTTCATCAGTGATAATGTAATCAGTTAATTGCTGGTGAAATATTTCTTCCAAATCATCTTGGGGTATTTTGTTTTTGCAATTCTGACAGACATATTTGAGATTGTTAGATGGTAAGTACATTTTGGAACCACAGCCACAGATAACAAAGCCAGTGAAAAGATGAGTTTTCTTATTTAGTGGTTGTTTCCGGCTCTTAGATTGATCAAGTAAGATAGCGTTGACTGTTTCCCATTTTTCCTCAGAGATTATTGGTGGAACTTCATTGAACACCCATTCTTCTTTAGCTTTCATCTTCCAGTGTTTCTTGTCACCGGTACTTTCAGTATAGTTAACTCGTCTTAAGCCCTTAGCGATTGGGTCTTCCAGTAATCTTTTAACGGTAGTATCTGAGAATCTCTCATTGTTTCTTGTTCGATAACCACTTTCATTTAAAATATTAGCGACTGTCTTTTTCCTTTTATGAGTAAGGAATAGGTCATACATTAAATTACGGATTGATGCTTCTTGATCATTTATGATCAGCTTTTTATCTTTCCAGTTATATCCATAAGGAGCTTGACCACCTAAAGATTTACCTAACTTAGCTCTGATTGGAACCGAAGCGGAAACTCTTTCAGCTATTTCTTCTCTTTCCCATTGTGCCATTGCTGAAATCAAAGTGTAGAAGAATCTTCCGGCAGGGGTTGAGGTATCAATACTTTCTTGCAAAGAAATCAGGTCAGCATTGTAGTCTCTGAAAATGTCGGCTATCTGCAGAAGTTCTCTGGTATTCCTGGCTAATCGAGCAATTTTAGAGAAGATCAGGCCGGTGATTTTGCCTGATTTAATATCTTTAATCATTCTTTCAGCTTCGGGATGATGGAGAACTGTTTTACCACTGACTGCTTCCAGATGATATATTTCGACAACTTCCCAATTCTTTACTTCGGCATACATCCTAGCTCTAGCTTCATGATGTTCAGGACTTTCACCTTTAGCCTGATCTTCAGTTGAGACTCTAATCCAAATTCCAACTTGCTTTTTCATAGCTTTATATTTATCGCTATAAAAATACAAAAAGCAACGAAACAATGTTGCGTTGATAAATATTAAAAAGTTACTTTAAAAGTAGATAAAGTCAAAAATTTCTCTGTATAGAACATTTACCTGATCTCTATATCATTAGAATAACTTCTATCTTTAGCTTGATTTTTACTTTTATTTTATTTTGGGAATCTTAATAAAAAGAGTATTTTTGTATACTATAATTATCATTTATTTTTAGATAATGTCCTATACAGCAAATAGAGAGAAGGAATTCTTGAAAATAATTAAGGGTTTCAAGAAGGATGACATTTTTTCAACTGATAACTCATTGGTCATAAAAGGAGATTCTTTAGAAGTTTTGAAATCTATTCCAGATAATTCAATCTCACTTATTTTAACTGATCCTCCGTACCACAGCACAAAAAAGGATAATATCACGAATGATAAAGCATTTAAAACTGATCAAGAGTTTATCGAATGGATTGCGAATTATACCCATGAATGGAAAAGGATTTTAAGACAGAATGGTTCACTTTTTCTTTTTTGTTCATCAGCAATGTCCGCTAAATTAGAAACACTGCTTTCAGTAAATTTTAATGTGCTATCGCATATTGTTTGGACAAAACCAAATGATCCAGGATTTGATGGATGGAAAGGGAAAATGAAAAAAGAAGCATTAAGACAATGGTATCCGCATTCAGAAAGAATTCTTTTTGCTGAACCAGCTATCAATAGCAATCTTAAAAGATCATGCTTTGGACATTTTTTAAAAGAAAAAAGAATTCTTTGCGGTATGTCAAGTAACCAAGTGGCTGAAATCATTGGGGCTTATGGTAAGGTAAATCATGGAGGATCAGTTTCAAATTGGGAAGCTGGGAGAAATATTCCAAGCAAAGAACAATATTCGAAAATATGTCAAGCGTTTATTAATTCGGGAAAAATAGATAATATGCCGGATTATGAAGATGTTATTAGGAAATTTGAAGTATCGTCTGAGATCGAATTTACTGATGTTTGGAATTTTAATTCTGTAAAACCCTATAAAGGGAAACACCCAGCTGAAAAGCCTATTGATTTATTGGAACATTGTATAAGTGCAACCACTTTTGAAAGGGATATAGTTCTAGATTGTTTTGCTGGCTCTGGAAGTACTGCGATTGCGTCATTGAAGTTAGGAAGACATTCAATTTCGATTGAACTTGAAGACGAATGGGTGGAAAAAATTAAAACTAGAATTTTAAATATGAGTCAAACCCCAGAAAGTCATAATTATCCTAGTATTCAAAAGAACATAATGAAAATTGTGCAAAAATCTACTTTGTTGTATCAAAAATCATTATTTGACTAATACAGTGTCAATCAGTTAATTATAATCTATTTCTTGCTAATACCTCTTTCATCCATAAAAGAGTATCGTTGATTCCAGAATCCTTGCAAACTACATTACAAAAATGATGTCCCCAACCTAAATTGTACGGCTGATGATTAAATACTCCTGTTCGTAACTCGACAATATGGAATAGGCTGACTTGAGTGACAGTCAGATCAGGAACATCTCTTCCATCAGCTTGTTCTAAACGATTATAAAAGCCACTTGCTAATATTTTTTCTAGACAAAGAGGACAAGTAGTATGTCCTTCATCATTAATGACTCTTATTTTCTTAAGCTCTTCCTTGTTTAAAAGTCCTAATTGATTGCAAACTAATTCGATATTTGATTTCCTTATTTCAATATTTCTTTTAGTCATGCCTTCCTTTAAGGAGATATCAATAGAATCTGGACAACTCCAATATAAATATTCAAGTTGCAATTGACATTTTTTAATAATATCTGAACTTGCATATTCATAGACTCGAATTCCTGCACCTTTGATTTCAGAAGTAATGAATCCAAGGTTTATTTTCTCATCATCCTTTGACGTAGTAGAAGGAACTCTGGCAACGTATTCTCCACCAAGCGGAGCAATTCTACTTGATGCAACGTTCAAATTGTACCTTGTAGGATTGTATGCATTCCATTGATACCTTGTTTCATAGAATAATAATGAATTTAATCCAAGGACTAAATCCTTCTCTTCCATATAGCTTCTAATCTGGGAGTTTTCGAAGTATTCTTCAGGTTTAATTAAAACAATATAATCATTCTCAAAAATTCCCTGATTATCTGGAGCGTAAGCACAGTTATTAAATGAATTAATTGGAATTAAAACGGTACTATTTCTCTTTACCCTATTTTGATATATTACATCATCATCCGCACCACGTGTTTGACCAGTTTTATAGATTTTCCTATCAAGTAATTTGGGTAGTGGAGGTAGTCTATTCGCCATTAAACAACTGATTTAAACTAACATTTAGGGCGATAGCAAGCCGTTCAATGTTAATCAGGGTTATATTTTTCTCTGCTCTTTCTATCATCCCAATGTAAGTTCGGTGTAATCCTGCTTTTTCAGCTAACTCTTCCTGAGAAATACCTTTTTCTTTTCTTATCTCTCTAATCCTATTTCCAAACTTTATGAGTATTTCAGAATTTGATTCCATTGCTAATTATAGTATGTGTAAAACTAAACAAGGTTATTATTGTGTGCCACATACTAAAGTTAGCATTTTTACAAAAATGAAATTTTTCTAAAATCTAATCTATTTGAAAATATAACTTGATTTAAACTTATTGAAGTGATTTAACAAATTGTGCTTAGTACATGACAAAATTTCGTAATATTTTGAATATCAATAATATATGTTAATAACTTGGTGATAACTTTTTAGTATAAAATGATATAAAGCCCTGATATTCAGTACCTTAGATAAAATACCGACAAGTATGAATCCAAGGTACACGAACCCCAGGGCTGAGAGTTAAAATAGCATTTTATTCGAAACATTGACACAAATTTTTGGGGACAAAATGAATTTGGCCCGCATTAAGTTCTTTGGCTTATTTATCTGTGCTCTTTGCAAGGTTCAACCCGTCTGTTTCGAGAAACTAGCAACCGTCTTGCGGTCAATTTCCAGTTTACGACCAATCTCGGATTTAGAAAATCCCAGTTTCTTCAATTGATGGACCTGGTCAAACATGAACAGTTTCTTTAGGTGATCTCTCATGGCTCATGGATTGGTGAGCCTTCTTTAACGATTTTTTCAGAAGGGGGTTCGGGGTGCCCCCTCACGCCCTTCTGAACCCAAAACTGTCCATTCTTATTTACCGAAAGTTGACCATTCTTATTTACCGAAAATTGTCCATTGTTATTTACCGATTACATTTGGACCGTATCAATAAACTCCTGGCACTGGTTCTTTTTGCTTTTACCTGGGCTTATCTAGCAGGAATCTTTCTGGACTTGCTCATCCCAATCAAAATCAAAAAGCATGGAAGAAGGGCAAAAAGCTTATTCAAATACGGATTAACCTATCTTGCGAGTGTCCTGTTTTCCAACGATATAGATAAATTTAAAGATGTTTGTAAATTTTTGTCATGTACTTAGCAAATATCTATAAACAATTACAGTTACTATTTAACCCCGAAACTTGAGTAAGTGATATCACTTTCTCCAAGGAGCTGCTCCAATTCCGAAATAAATTTCAAGAAAAATAAAAGAGGCTGTCTCGTCTTTTGAGACAGCCTCAATGTTCAAAGAGTAATAGGATCATGATTCATAGTAATGCACTGATGCAAAGCATCTAGGCTTTCATCCTGCGGAGAAGAAAGGCATAGCCTTCAAGCCACTTATAGCCGAAAGTGCTCATACCCAGTTTGCGCTTACCATTGTCGCGCTGAGCCGAGAGAAAGCACAAGCTGCCACTCGCATTCGGGAGTAAAGAGGTTTCGTCAGTTGGCAATACCACGGCTACATCAAGAGGGATGGCAATTTCTGCCAGTTTCTCTTCGCTCAAGTGTCTCATAGCACCCACCAGTAGGCTTGGATGAGCCTTTTTAGCCACTTTAAAGCCCTTTGACTTGAAGTAGTCGTAAATATCCGAGCTGCCCGGAACAACTTGGTCTTTGCCTTCCCAGTAAAGCACTAATTCTTCTTCGGCAGTACTCGTAATCGGAGCGAAAATCGCCTTACGGCAAGTTTCGTTGTTTTCAAGATGTTCGAAGTATCTATTGTTGAATCTGCCGATTTTGACTATTTCTTCAAACGAAGAAAACTGTTTTGGCGCAATTCTCACCGCCAGCCTTCCGTACTTTTTGAGAAGCAGAAATTCGTCTGCCATCCTTAAGCTGGTTTCAGTAATTTCATTGATATTTGAATCCGGTAAATCAATACCGTGAGTGTTAAAGACCTTCTTAAAGTCTTCAGCAAAAATGTTAATTTCATACATGTTTTTAGGTTTTAGTTAATACTTAAGGTTCTTCGTAAAGATGCGTACCTGATATATATTTGTTGAGTAAATCAGATGACCAATGAGTACAAGTTTGTTGCATCATGCATTTGGGCTGACCGACCAGGAGTACCTTAAGACAGAATATAAA